>CAZLWZ010000068.1:0-7639 GCA_964563275.1 uncultured Flavobacterium sp. | reverse complement strand
TCAAACTGGTGTTTTCCTAATTTTAATCCGATAAAAGGGATTAAAAACTCATTTAACTGTTTCATTCTAACAACCATTTGCCCCGAGATTCGGGAGTGCAAAGATAAAAAATAATTACAATTCCAAAAGAGTTATTATCCTTTTTTTGATTCCAGATGTTTTTCCTTAATTTTTAACGGGTTTCGGCTAATTTCCTGATGCTGAATGCGCGAATGGAAAATGTCGATTGCTGTGTAAACCGCTTCTTTAAAGGAATTGTGATCAGCGATGTTTTTGCCTGCAATGTCGAATGCAGTTCCATGATCAGGCGAGGTGCGCACTTTACTCAGACCAGCCGTATAATTAACGCCTTTACCGAAAGAAAGCGTTTTAAACGGAATTAATCCTTGGTCATGATACACTGCAAGTACGGCGTCAAACTTCTCATACTGAGCACTTCCGAAAAATCCGTCGGCTGGGTAAGGGCCAAAAACCATCGTACCGTTGTTAAACATCCTTTTGAGTACAGGTTTTAATAATGCGTCATCTTCTTTACCGATAACCCCGCCATCGCCGGCATGCGGATTTAAGCCAAGAACTGCTATTTTCGGCTTGTTGATGCTAAAGTCGCTTATCAGCGAGTCCCGCACAGTTTCAATTTTCTCACGAATTAAAGCTTCTGATAGCTGCGATGCGACTTCTGTAACCGGAATATGATCAGTGAGTAAACCAACCCGCAAATTGTCCTGTACCATAAACATCAATGCGTTCCCTTCGAGTTCACTGTTGAGATAATCCGTATGGCCGGGAAATGCGAAATCTTCCGATTGAACATTATGCTTATCGATTGGAGCCGTCACCAGCACATCGATCAAATCGTCTTTTAAGGCTTTGACTGCAGTTGTGAAGGATAGGATCGCATATTTTCCGATAGTCGGATCACTGTTGCCGAGTTTTATTTCAACGTTTTCTTTCCAAATATTCAGTACGTTAATTTTTCCGGGTACGAGCTGATTAACGTGGTCAATGCCATGTAAAATAGTTGAAGATTCAAGTGTCTTTTTAATAAATGACAGTACCTTAACATTTGCAAATATAACCGGGGTACAAAACTCAAGCATCCGCGAATCTTCAAAGGTTTTAAGGATAACCTCGCTGCCGATGCCGTTCAAATCCCCGATAGATATTCCGACAATGACATTTTCTGCTTTTCTGGTCATGTGAACAAGTTATTTATTGCTAATTTTGAACGCAAATTTAGTAAAATAAAACCAGATGTTTACAGGGATCATCGAAAGCATCGGACGCATTACAGGCATCAGACTTGAAGGCTCGAACATGCACCTAACGGTTGCGTCGCCGGTTGCGTCGGAGCTCAAAATTGACCAAAGTATGTCCCATAACGGCATTTGCTTGACCGTTGTATCAGTGTCGGATACTGATTATACTGTGACAGCAATCGAAGAGACGATTAATAAAACTACTGTAGGTGCTTGGAACGTTGGCGACACGATTAATCTGGAGCGTGGAATGAAACTCAGCGCACGCTTGGATGGCCATATAGTGCAGGGTCATGTCGATCAAACCGGTGTCTGTACGGCAATCACAGAAAACGATGGCAGCTGGAAGTACACCTTTTCATATGATCCCTCGGCAGGAAATGTCACGATTGAAAAGGGCTCCATTACCGTAAACGGAGTCAGCCTGACGGTAGTAGATTCAGAACCTGACTCTTTTTCTGTCGCAGTTATTCCGTACACTTATAAAAATACGACATTTCATAATCTACGGCCCGGAACAAGGGTTAATCTCGAATTCGATGTGATCGGTAAGTACGTGGCACGGCTGATGCGACACTAGGATCTACTTTATTATAAGTAAAAACCCGGCCATCAGGCACGGGTAATCTTTTGTTTACGGATTTTATAAAACTTGTATGAGGCTAAGCCAATCGCAGCAATCAATAGGAATATCAGGTTGCCGTCAACAGGTAAACCGACCGGCGGTGGCGGTGATGGCGGCGGCGGTTCTGGTGCCATTGCCATTCCCTTTGCGGTATTGACCATTACTGCAGCAAAAATTAAAAATGTCTTTGGGGCATTTCTCATAGGGTGTAAAAGTAAATAAAAATTCTATTCAGCAAAATCTTTTATAAAATAAAAAAAAATTTTAAATTTTTGTCAGATTCACTGCCTAATACGGTGATTATTATTCCCTAACGATGCAGTTCGTCGATTTTTATTAATGTTTCGTCAAATTTTATATCAAAAGCTTCCTGTGCAAATCTGCTAAAAACATCGATTAAGTGTCTGTTTTATCGGATAAAATGCAAAAAGCGTAAAATATGCCATTTTGATAAAGCTTCGGTGCTGAATCTGCCGATCTTTATATTGTAGCGCTAAAGAGTAAAAGCGGGAGTATTAACGATAATGCATATTTGAGAGCAAGTTTAACATATCATAAACCGCTCAGGCAATGGCAATTGATTATTTTTACCAACCCAAAATTTATCAATGTCCGACCGTATAAAAGAAAAGCTTAATATCCTGGCCGATGCCGCGAAATACGACGTTTCCTGTTCCTCGAGTGGCAGCAACCGCAAGAATTCGAATAAGGGTTTAGGTGATAGTAACAGTGCCGGGATCTGCCACAGCTATACCGAAGACGGACGCTGCGTATCGTTGCTCAAGATTCTTCTCACAAACCACTGCATATACGACTGCGCCTTCTGTGTGTCGCGAATCAGTAACGATGTCAAGCGCGCAGCATTTACTGTAGAAGAGGTTGTCGATTTGACAATGAATTTTTACAGACGAAATTACATAGAGGGGTTGTTCCTGAGCTCAGGTATATTCAAAAATGCCGATTTTACAATGGAGCGGCTCGTTCGCATCGCCAAGAAGCTAAGGCTGGAGCACAACTTCAACGGCTACATACACTTGAAAACTATTCCCGGCGCGAGCGAGGAGCTGCTTACCGAAGCCGGAATGTATGCCGACAGGATGAGTATTAACCTCGAAATGCCCACCGAAGCAGGCCTTAAACTACTGGCCCCGGAAAAATCGCATGACGATGTGAGGAAGCCGCTGGGTTTTATAAAGGACTCTATTATTCAATTTAAGGATGAAAAGAAGGTCATTAAAAGCACGCCTAAATTCGTGCCGGCGGGGCAAAGTACGCAGATGGTGATTGGAGCGACACCCGAAACCGACATGGAAATCATGTACAGTGCTCAACACTATTACAAAAATTACGATCTGAAACGGGTGTACTATTCGGGTTATATACCGATAAGTTTCGATTCGCGGATGCCGATGATAGGAAGCCAGCCGCCTTTATTGCGCGAAAACAGATTGTATCAAACTGATTGGCTGATGCGATTTTACGGATTCGACGTTCGCGAACTTTTGAATCCTGCCAACCCGCATCTTGATGTTGATGTTGATCCAAAGCTCAGTTGGGCGCTGCGGAACATGCAGCACTTCCCTGTTGATGTCAACGTAGCCGACTATAACATGATCTTGCGTGTGCCCGGCATTGGTGTGGGATCGGCTAAGAAAATCGTAATGGCGCGCAAGTTTGGGCAGTTGAGAGTCGATCAGCTAAGGAAAATTGGCGTTTCATATAGCCGTGCCAAGCATTTTATCAGGTGCGCCGACAGTGGGTTTAAGCTAAATGAACCCGATGCAATGAAGATTAAGAGCAGCATTCTCGCCGAAAGTAGTAGTAAATACCTTAAGGTTGATCAAAACCAGCTGGCATTATTTTAGAATCCTGAATGTGCCGGAGATTACTTCCGTCAGTTCGCTTTGCTCGTTTGCAGCAAATGCCGCACAATGGATAAATTCCACAATTAATGACGATTTATGTTGAATGAGAAGGCGGCGCGCGCACAAAACAATACGATTTATATATTCGACGGAACTTTTGAAGGTTTGCTGACAGCAGTATTCGAATTTTATGAGCACAGGCCAACCGTAGCGACGCTCGTGAGTAGATGCCATTACGAACCAACGCTTCTGGATGACGTGGTTGATGTCGTTTCAGATGAGGTCAGGGCGAAGCGCGTGTGGGCCGGACTCTGCAAAAAATTAAGACCCGACTGGCAACAGCGGTTCTACAAAGCTTTTCTTTCCGAAACCGCCGAAGGGTTTCGTCACCTGTTTGATTTTGCACGGTACATATTCGACAGTCCGCCGGGCGCCGAAGCAAATTTTGGGAATCCGGCAGTTACCGCGGTTACAAGACTCGATAAAAGCGTGAACCGCGAGCGTCACAGAATGAAGGCATTTATCAGATTTCAGCAAATGGAAGACGGCGTCTTTTATGCCCCGATTGAGCCCGATTTCAACGTGTTGCCTCTTATATCAAAATTTTTTAAAGACCGGTATGCCGATCAGCCTTGGATCATTTATGATGTGCGGCGTAAATACGGGCTATATTACAACTTGCATTCAGTCGAAGAAATATGTTTTGAACTTGAGCCTGCAATCATCTCACAGGACAGTGTGCCCGATATACTGAATGAAAAGGAAGCGCTCTATAGCATGTTATGGAAAGAATATTTTAAAAGCACCAATATTGAGGCACGCAAAAACATGAAACTGCATATCAGACATGTGCCGAAGCGCTACTGGAGGTTTCTTACCGAAAAAAATGACTAAAGGCCGGCGATGATTTTTTTATATATCGCAATGTTGCTTATGATTTGCTACATTTGGTAAAAAAGAATGAACAGACAAGGCCCAATAATCATTATTGAAGATGACAAGGATGATCAGGAAATCTTTCAGCACGTTTTCAACAGTCTGAGCACTCCCAACGAAATAATTTTTTTTGAGGACGGCGTTGAGGCCCTCAGATATCTGACGGCCACAGACGTCAAGCCATTCATAATTTTTTCGGATATAAATATGCCAAAACTCAGCGGACTGGAATTGAGGGAGAAGATACACCAAAACGAGGATCTGCGGCTAAAATCAATACCTTACCTATTTTTCTCAACAAGTGCCGAGCAGGCGCATGTGGTGGACGCCTATTCTAAGTCGGCTCAGGGTTTTTTCATAAAACCCGGTGAATATCATGAGTTAAAGGAAACCGTCGAGGTAATTCTGAATTATTGGCTGAAGTGCGTATCGCCTCATTATATTAAATAGGTGTGGCTTTATTAATCGCTGATTCCGCCCCTGAAAAAAAAGCCTTACAAACTTCACGTTTATAAGGCTTTACAGTAACTAAAAGTGGTCCCACCTGGGCTCGAACCAGGGACCACCTGATTATGAGTCAGGTGCTCTAACCAGCTGAGCTATAGGACCGGTTAGGAGGTGCAATATTACCACTATTTTTAATCCGCTCCAAATCTTTACCACCGATTTTTTGAAATAAAAAAAAGCCGTTTCGCAACGTACGCGGCGGTTGTGAAGGCATCAGTGCGTAATTTCCTGGCAAAGTTCAATCAAAACGCCGTTTGTGCTTTTGGGATGGAGGAACGCGACGAGTTTATTATCGGCGCCTTTCTTCGGGATGTCGTTCAAAATCGTAAATCCTTCTGACTTTAAACGAGTAATTTCCGATTCGATATCATCGACATCAAAGGCGATATGATGGATTCCTTCTCCTTTTTTTTCGAGAAATTTTGCAATCGGACTGTCGGGATTTGTGGCCTGCAACAGCTCTATTTTATTTGGCCCCGACTGAAAGAATGACGTCAACACTCCTTCCGATGCAACTTCTTCAGTTTTGTAATGCGCTACTCCGAATAATTTGGCGAAAAGCTTGTTGGATGTACTAAGGTCCTGCACAGCAATTCCAATATGTTCAATTTTATTCATATCCTTTATTTTGTGAGGTAAAGATATAAAAACCGCTACGGCACCTAAAACCATATCACAATAATTTACTACCTTGCATATTTGGCAACCGACTTTAAAAAAACCGTATTTTTGCAAAATGGAAACGAACAGACAAAAGAAAATAGGCGGTGTGATCCAAAAGGACCTTGTTGACATTCTGCAGGGAGAAATACGTAAAAACGGAATAACTAACCTTGTAATCTCGGTATCCAAAGTCAGCGTTACCACCGATCTCTCCGTAGCAAGCGTGCATCTAAGCATTTTTCCGCAGGAAAAGGCAGCCGAGACGCTGGCTGCGATTAAGACCAATGCGCCGCTGATTAAGCATGACCTGGCGCAGCGTGTAAGACTACAGTTGCGCAAAGTGCCAAATCTTATTTTCTTTATCGATGACTCGCTTGATTATATCGAGAAAATCGACAATGCGCTTTCCTCAAAGGAAAATCCGATAGAAAACCGCGACCTGCTCGAGCGTCGCAAGAAATCATAATTTGAACTTTTCGTTTTACATAGCCAGGCGCTACCTGAGGTCGGCGAGCAAAAGCACCGCGATAAATATTATCAATGCAATTGCCTCCCTCGGGATCATCGCCGGCGCGCTGGCACTCTTCGTAGTCCTGTCAGTTTTCAGCGGATTAAAAGATTTCAGCCTCTCGTTCAGCAACAATTTCGATCCCGATTTAAAGATTACGAGTACGCTTGGCAAATCCTTCACACTGACTGCAGCGCAACAAGATCAAATAAAAAACATTACCGGCATAGCAGCGTATTCAAAAACGGTCGAAGAACGTGTGCTTTTTGTTTTCGACGGCAAAGAACATGTCACTTTTCTCAAAGGTGTCGACAGCCTTTATCTCGAAGTCAACGAGATTGGCAAGACTCTGGTTCAGGGACAATGGCCTGAGCCTTATTCGACACAGGTAACCATCGGCTATGGGATTCATCAGAAGCTGTCGTTGGGATTGTTCGATTTTAATAATCCGTTTGAGGTTTACGTCCCCAAGCCTGGCAAAGGCCTGATCGAAAACCCGGATGACGCGTTCAACAGGTCGGTTTTAACGCCAATCGGGATTTACGCGATCAACGAAGACCTCGATTCCAGGTTCGTCTTCGCCGATCTTGCGCTGGCACAGGAGCTGCTAGGTTATCAGCAGGGACAGATCGGCGGCATCGAAATCAAATTATCGCGCGGAGCCAGAGAAACCGAAGTTGTGGACCAACTCGAAAAAATATTCGACAATAAAATTACGATACGAAACCGGGCCCAGCTAAACGATTCGTTGTATAAGATGCTGAACACCGAAAACCTTGCCGTATACCTGATATTCACCCTGGTAATCATCGTAGCGCTATTTAACCTGATCGGCGCGCTTATCATGATGGTACTTGACAAAAAATCGAATCTGAGAACATTGTACAACCTAGGCGCCGAGGTCAGGGATCTACGCCAAATCTTCCTGCTGCAGGGAACACTGCTAAGCGTTCTGGGAGGCATAATAGGTTTACTACTCGGTATAGCGATCGTGCTCCTGCAACAACGTTTTTCGCTTATCATGATTACTCCCACGCTGGCGTATCCCGTGGTATTTACTGTCGAAAACGTCGTAATCGTCCTCGTAACAATTTCGGTTCTCGGCTTTCTGGCTTCGTTGATTGCCTCCAGCCGCGTCAGCCAGAAACTGCTCGACTAATGACAACAGCAATTAGGATCCAGCTAAATCCGAAATCTGCAATCTGATTCTAAAATGTTTGGGAGGGGGTTCCGCAAGCGGCGGGCTCTCGCACTCGCTTTTTTATCGCTGCGCATA
>CAZLWZ010000067.1:0-7687 GCA_964563275.1 uncultured Flavobacterium sp. | reverse complement strand
ACCTGCCGCCATTGACAAATACGTTTGCGTCGGAATCTCGAAGAGCAAAGGCCATACTTCGATACTGGTGGCAACCGATCTGAATAAGCAGTACGAGTTTGATGTCAACAGTGAACTTGCACCGGTAGGCGAAATGTGGGCGAATTACTTCTTAGGTGTCGTGCATCAGTTCAAAATCCGCGGACACAGGGTCGATAATTTCAAACTGGTTTTCACCAGTACGGTGCCAATAGGCGCGGGCCTTTCATCATCGGCAGCAGTCGAATGCGCATTTGCCTTTGCAATCAACGAGTTGTTTGGAACTGGGCTGGAGCGGACAGAGATTGCCCAAATCGGACAAATTGCGGAACATACTTTTGCAGGCGTCCGATGCGGGATCATGGATCAGTTTGCGAGTGTCTTCGGCAGGAAAAATAATGTCCTGCTGCTCGACTGCGTGACTCTTGAGCATGAATATCATAAAGCTGATCTCGGAGATTATGCGCTCCTGCTACTCGACAGCAATGTCAAGCACACGCATCTGACCTCCGGGTACAACACCCGGCGGGATGAGGTCGAACAAGGGCTGGAGATCATACGCCATGAATATCCGCAAATAGGCTCTTTCAGGGATTGCACGGTACAACATGTGGATTCACTGCGTAAACTACTAGGGGAAACCATATATAAGCGGTGTCATTACGTGGTAAAAGAAATACAGCGGGTATTGGAAGGGGTGCAGGCACTGGAAACGCAGGATTTGCAAAGATTAGGGGAATTGATGTTTGAGACGCATGACGGCCTCTCACTTGAATATGAGGTTAGTTGTGAAGAAACCGACTTTCTGGTGGATGTCGTCCGAAATCATGAACATGTAGCCGGAGCCCGTATGATGGGTGGCGGTTTTGGCGGCTGTACCATCAACCTGGTCAGGCGCGATTACCAGGACGCACTTATTGAGCAGGTGGCGCACAAATATTTTCAACAGTTTAATATTGAACTGAACGCATATAAAATTCAACTTGCAGATGGAACGCACATTGTCAATGGATAAAATCGAGTTCGACCATAATGAACATCCGCACCGGCGGTACAACCCGTTGCTGGATGAATGGATTCTGGTGTCGCCACACCGTGATAAGCGCCCGTGGCAGGGCCAGCATGAGAAGGTGTCAGAATACTCCCGGCCGCCATACGACCCTGGCTGCTACCTCTGCCCCGGGAACACACGCGCAAACGGTATCGTGAACACCCAATATGAGGATGTATTTGTTTTTGACAACGACTTCCCTGCGCTGCTTTCGCAACAAACCCATGCGCCTCATGAGTCAAACCCTTTGTTTACGCTGCAGCCCGAGCGCGGCATCAACCGGGTTGTTTGTTTTTCACCCCGACACGACCTGACTCTGGCCGAGATGGATACTGATGCGATAGAAAAGGTCGTACACGAATGGCGTCGGCAATACGTTGAGCTTGGCAACATCAGCTACATAAACCACGTGCAAATCTTCGAAAACAAAGGCAGCGTGATGGGATGCAGTAATCCGCATCCGCACGGTCAGATATGGGCACAGTCATCGCTGCCGACGCTGGTGATGAAAAAGCAGAAAAACCTCGGTCAATATTTCGCAGAAAACAAAAAGAGCATGCTGGCCGATTATCTTGCCGAAGAATTGATCAGGCACGACAGGATTGTGGCCGAAAACGAGCATTTTGCAGTGGTCGTTCCGTTCTGGGCGACCTGGCCCTTCGAGACGATGATCATCAGCAAAAGGCACTTCGCCGCTATTTCCGACATGACCGAACAGGAAATCAGGGCATACGCCGATATTCTGAAGCGCATTACCGTCAGATATGACAACTTGTTTGAATCGTCGTTTCCGTACTCGGCCGGAATACATCAGGCACCAACCGACGGTCAGCCACATCCTGAGTGGCATTTCCACATGCATTTTTTCCCGCCATTGCTACGGTCGGCAACAGTACGGAAATTCATGGTCGGTTATGAGATGCTGGCAGAATCACAGCGTGATATCTCGCCGGAAAAGAGCGCCGGTATGCTTCGGGCGCTTTCAGAAACGCATTATAAGCAAATCAATTAATATTAATTTTTAAATCTATAATTATGAACAGTATCGACAAAAACCAAAGCGATGGCAATTTTGAAAACCTTTCGGGAAAAGAAGCTGTAGCAAAGATTAAAGAACTGGCGGACAAAGCCCACACATGTTTCTTTTGCACAAAGATCAGGAGCGGCGAATCGTTTGCCACCCGACCAATGGCGGCTGAAGAAGTTGACGACTCCGGCACATTCTGGTTCTTAAGTCCGTCCGACAGTTATAAAAATACCGAAATCGAGCAGGATCCGCACGTGCAGTTACTTTTCCAGGGGTCGGCGCACAGCGACTTCATGTCGTTATACGGAACAGCGGAAATTTCGAAGGACAGGGCTAAAATTGAACAGCTTTGGGATCCGATGCTAAAAACGTGGTTTACCGAAGGGAAAGATGATCCGCGGATTACAGTCATTAAATTTACGCCGTCGCAGGGATATTACTGGGACACGAAGCACAGCCAGCCGGTGTCGTTCCTGAAAATCGCCATCGGTGCCATAAAAGGTGAAACAATGGACGATTCTATACAGGGAAATATCAACCTTTAAAACGTTACTCACCCGGTTTTTCTGCGGTTGTACTGCTAAACAGCCGCAGTACCTGGTGGCGCACTGCCACAAGCGATAAAAGAATGAATGGGATTACGATAATCCACTTCATCCAAACTACATTTATAAAATGCTGAAACTGCTCGCCTAACCAGCCGTGGTTTATGATCTGAAGCATTAGAATATTTTCGACCACGTCGAGCAAACCGGGCAGCAGGCAGAACAGCCCCAAAAAGCTTCGGCGCTTTACCTTTCCGGCGGCCATCAGCAACTTTAACGAAAAGTAAAAAATTGCACTAAAGGTCACCAGAAAAGCAAAATCCATATAAATCATCATCTCCAGCCACTCCTCTGAGTAACCGTACTCCTGCATCACCGCTAAGAAATGAGCATCATTGCGGGCAAATTCGAGTTTAAGCATTGCAAGTACATCGTATTGAGGATCGGATGCCATTGTGAAAAATACGGCTGCCATTGCCACAAAACTTAGTATCCATAGGGCCGAGTAGGTTTTCTCTTTTCTTGTCATAGTGGTGTCTAAATGTCCTGATTAAAGTTATAATAAAAATCCTCATCAGCTACCGCAAGATTTAAAACTATGCTAATTATGTAAAAATGGAAGCGCATTTTATAAATCCGCGCAAGGCGATTTCCCGATATTTATACAACAAAAAAAACAACGTCATGAATATCAAAAAAATTTATCTCACACTATTAATAAGCGGTGCGATGCTATGGGGTTGCAAACAGGATAACCCTGATGGCTACGATGTGGGTGCCGGAGCAGGCAACACGGAAACCTATGACGACCGCGGTGCCGGAAACAGCGGAGGGACGGCCGATCATCCGGGACAGAATATCGGCAGTACGACCGACTCAACAAGTATAGATGCCGATGATCCTAATCCGTCGAATTATTAGGCTCTGCGATACAAATTCAACATTTTCTGAAATTATAAACCTTTTTTTAAAACAAATCACAATGGGAGTCAGCAAAACAGCCAACGGAACATTTTCGAAGATCGACGCCTCGGGCACCGATCCCAACCGTTATACCGACAGTTATTTAAAAGAAGAAATGCCATACTACAGCAAGAGCGGCGGCAGGAAAAAATCGTTTGTTCCCGGACTTGAAATTAACATCAGCAAATGGGAACGGATTGCCATGATAGCAGCGGGTTCGTACTTACTTTACCGAGCTCTGTCGGCAACCAGAAAGAACCTACCGGAAAGCATCGCAGGAGGAACAATGCTGGCAAGAGGCATCAGCGGATACTGCCCGATGTACGCCGCATTGAAAGGCAATGGCAAAAGTAAGAGCAGCAATGTCAACATCCGTACTTCAATGACAGTTAACCGCCCGGTTTTCGAAGTATATGATTACTGGCGCAACCTGGAAAATCTGCCCACATTTATGAATCACCTTGACAAGGTTCATGAAATAGACAACATCACATCCGAGTGGCGTGCCAAAGGGCCGGCGGGTATAGGAAGTGTGTCGTGGAGAGCACAAATCTTGATGGAGGAAGAAAACAGGATGCTGAGCTGGCAGTCCCTTCCCGATTCTACAATACATAATGCAGGTAAAATCGTATTTAAAGAAAACGGACCGAACTCGACCGAAATAGATGTAACTATATCCTATCATGCGCCTCTTGGAAAAGCAGGCGAAGCAGCCGCGAAATTACTGAATCCTCTGTTTGAAGGCATCGTTGAAGATGATATCCACAGCTTCAAAGAATTTATGGAAAAAGAACAACCGCAGGAGTATAACTTCACAAAAAACAGTGGCACTGGTAGGCAGCGAATGCCTGTCAGTGCTTTTTAGTAATAAAATGAGCCTATGAAGAAATTATTCGCTAAGCAAACCTGGAAAGACATATTCGGAATATTAAAAGACACAGTCGTCGGATTTGGAGATGACCGCGCGATAAAAATGAGCGCATCACTTTCTTACTACACCGTTTTTTCGATGGCTCCGCTACTTCTGCTGATGATTTCCCTGGCAGGTGCGTTTTACGGACGTGATGCGGTACAGGGGAAGGTCTTCGATGAGATCAACGGACTGTTAGGAAGTGACGCTGCTATACAGATTCAGGAAATTATTAAAAATATGGAACTTTCCGGGCAGACGACTCTATCGCTGGTTGTAAGCGGTGTAATATTGTTAATCGGAGCGACAACAGTTTTTGTTGATATACAGGATTCTATAAATACCATCTGGCGCGTAAAAGCAAAACCAAAGAGAGGTTGGGTAAAACTGATAAAGGACAGGCTCCTGTCTTCTTCCATCATTGTTGGCTTAGGATTTTTACTGATTGTTACTTTGATAGTCAACGGAGCACTCGTGGCCCTGGGCGATCTTCTGAAAAGCTATTTTCCGGACGTAACGATTGTGCTGCTGCAAATCCTGAACATAGTAATAAGTTTTGTAGTCATTACGATTCTGTTTGGCGTAATATTTAAAGTCCTGCCCGACGCTAAGGTCGCATGGCGCGATGTTAGGATGGGCGCGTTCTTCACGGCGTGCCTGTTTATGCTGGGACGCTATCTGATCGGCCTTTATATTGAAACCACAGGCACAGGATCGGCGTATGGTGCTGCAGGTTCGATGATAGTGATACTGGTTTGGGTATATTATACTGCGTCGATTTTGTATATTGGTGCTGAATTTACACGAGTCTACGCCGATTATATAGGTGCTAAAATCCGCCCGGCCGATTATGCCGTTTACGTAGAAGAACATGAACTGGAACGCGAAATCGATGTACTGCCCCCCAGGCACCGCCGGCGGGTAACCGGCGACCAAAATCCTGAAGCACCAGAAGATAAAATATAGTAATAACCCTTTAATAACAACTCAAATGGACGACGATAAAAGATATGCTGAAGGATCAACTGAAGATCGCAGCGAGATAAATCCGAACGACATCGATTACCAGCATCCCGCAAAGCAGGAGAAAACCCGCGAGAAAATCGACATCAAAGAAAGTGAAATTGGCCGTGAGACTAGTCAGCAGCCTGCAAACGAGCAGATCGAGCCAATGTCACAAATCGATGAGGGAACCAAAAAACTACAGCAGGAAAAAACAGCCGAAAAAGAAACGGGCGCCGAACAAGCCGAGGACGACGCGGGTACCGGCAAAGGCCGCGACGCTGCCGGATATATGAACGACGAGCAATAATTGTACAATGAAAAACACTCTTTTGATGCTTTGCCTGACAATGGCCTTCGCGGCCGAAGCACAACTGCGCCCGGTCGCGTACTCCGACGGAGCGCAAAAACTTAACGGCTTTGCGATCGCTCCCGCAACTTCTGCAGATAAAAGCGCGGGCGTACTGATACTCCCTGCCTGGAAAGGTATCGACGAGCACTCGAAGCAGGTGGCACAACAATTATCCGAATTGGGTTATCACGCTTTTATAGCCGACATTTATGGCGAAGGAAACTATCCAGCCGATGCTAAAGAGGCCGGGGAACGGTCGGGTTTTTACAAGAAAAATTTCAAGAATTACCATGTCAGGATTCTGCTGGCACTGGAACAACTGGCAAAGGCGGGAGCAAACAGTGAGAAAATTGCGGTTATAGGCTATTGTTTTGGGGGAACAGGTGCGATCGAGGCAGCAAGGGTAAACATGCCCGTAAAAGGAGTCGTCTCGTTTCACGGCGGGCTCGAAAAAGACGAATCGCGCTCCACGGCACAACAGATAATCCCTAGGGTTTTGATTCTTCATGGTGCCGACGATCCGTATGTGCCGCAGTCTGATATTCTTGCTTTCCAGCAGGAGATGCGTGATTCAAAAGCCGACTGGCAGATGATCTATTATGCCGATGCCGTACATGCTTTTACAGAGAAATCAGCGGGCAACGACAACAGCAAAGGCGCAGCTTATAATGCAAAAGCCGACCGCCGCTCGTGGGAGCATATGAAAGTTTTCTTTGAAGAAATCCTGCAATAATCGTTTCCGCGATTTTATTGAATAAATTTTATTAGTTTTGGTACAATCCCGGCACCTTTCGGGGTGGTAGCACCGATGTCCAAAACCCGTATCCGCGAAGATAAAACCTGCCTGAACTGCAATCATGTAGTGGAGCACCGGTTTTGCCCAAATTGTGGTCAGCTCAATAGTGAGACTCGGAAAACGTTCCATCAACTGTTTGTTCATTTTTTTGAAGACCTCACACATTATGAACACTCGTTCTGGAAAACCATCCGGAATCTGTTACTGAAGCCGGCAGCTCTTACCAAAGAATACCTGTCGGGCAAAAGAATGTCATATCTCGCGCCGGTGCGGCTGTACATTTTTATAAGTCTGGTGACATTCTTCTATCTTGCCACGCGTCCGCAGGGAGAAGTTCCGCTCAAAGGCGACACAAACGTTGCCAATGGCCCGATTGCAGACACTGCGGTAGTGGTTAAAGGAGACCCGATAGAATTTAATTATGGTCGTTTTGCCACTGTGCGCGAACTGGATTCGGTTCAAAAAATACCTGCCGAAAAACTACCGCAATTCGAATATGAGCTGGTTCGGAAAATAACTGCCGTTGCCGAAAACAACACTTCTGAAGAACTGTTTGTAAAGTTCCGCGAGTCTTTTATCCGAAATCTTCCAAAAGTACTTTTCATATATATGCCCATTTTCGCTTTCATTTTATGGTTGTTCCAAAGCAAAAAGAGATGGTATTATTTCGATCACGGAATCTTCACTTTGCATTACTTTTCGTTCCTGCTGTTGATGTACCTGATGTTGTCGCTCGCATCTGATCTGCTGCAGATTTTCGATACTCAGGTAACAAATGCAATAGATTTTATACTAAGAGTTGTAGGTCTGTGCTGGATGTTTTATTATTTTTTTCCTGCACACCACCGGTTTTACGGTGAAATGCGATTTACATCGTGCGTAAAAGGCATTGTTATGTTTATTATAAACTTGTTTTTTATCACGCTGATTTTATTGTTATTTGCTATTTACACATTCATTAATATTCACTAACTGCAATTTTAATTATGAAAAACCTGCTCATGTTATTATGCGCTGCAACCT
>CAZLWZ010000066.1:0-7735 GCA_964563275.1 uncultured Flavobacterium sp. | reverse complement strand
GGCAGCCGTAGTGTTTGACGATGTGACGAACGGATATGTCCCAAAATCAACATCGAGCAATGACCCCTGAGCACCTTCGCACAAAATCGTTTTACCGTCCTGCTGTGCCTGAAATAGATATTCTTCGCTGTCGATAAAGGTGAGTTTCTTAAGTTCTTCTACCGCTTCGAAAAATTCTTTTTCCAATTCCGATAAATTGTATTGAATCGCAACATCATAAAAGGCGATCATCGCCTGATGTTTGTCGGCCAAAGCCCTGTACCGGTCTTTGAAATCGGAAAGTTCAATATCGCCAACGCGCAATCCGTTTCGGCCGGTTTTGTCCATATAGGTAGGACCGATGCCTTTTAATGTAGATCCTATTTTCGCCTTGCCTTTTGATGCCTCCGAAGCTGCGTCGAGCAATCGGTGCGTGGGCAGGATCAGGTGTGCTTTTCGTGATATGATAAGCCGCGACTTAATATCGATATTAAATTTTGCCAGACCTTCGATTTCCTTCTGAAAAACAACAGGATCGATAACGACTCCGTTTCCGATTATATTGACGGAATCTTTGTGAAAGATACCCGACGGAATGGTCCTGAGTACATGTTTAATACCATCGAATTCAAGAGTGTGTCCTGCATTTGGGCCGCCCTGGAACCGGGCTATTATATCGTATTTTGAAGTAAGTACATCGACGATCTTACCCTTTCCTTCGTCTCCCCATTGTAATCCTAGCAGTAAATCTACACTCATTATTTTATTTTTATTTTGGCTGATGAGGTTCTATATATTTTCGGTTGGTGTTTTCCTGTTTCCGTACAGATACAATGAGTGGTTGTGGATCTCAATGTCGAAAATTTCCTCGATTGTTTTTTTGATCATCTGGATTCGCGGGTCGCAAAATTCGATTACCTCGCCGGTATCGGTCATTATAATGTGATCGTGTTGCTTGTCGAAGTACGATTTCTCATAATGCGCCTGATTTTGTCCAAACTGATGCTTCCGTACCAGTGCACAATCCAATAACAATTCAATAGTGTTATACAGCGTGGCGCGGCTGACCCTGTAATTTTTGTTTTTCATCTTGATATACAGGTTCTCAATATCAAAATGCTCCTCACTGTCGTAAATTTCCTGCAGTATAGCATACCGCTCCGGCGTTTTACGGTGGCCTTTGTTTTCCAGGTATTTTGTAAAAACATTTTTTACAATTTCCTGGTTTTTGATGTTATCAACAGAGAGTAGTGTCATATTCTGCAAAGATAAGTTTATTTTTTTGGAGGGAAAATAATTTCCAGTCTTTGGTTGGATCTTTAGTTGTTGTATACGCGGGTGACTTTGTCAATACCGTCAATTTTTTTGATGTTATCGATAAGCCGTTTCAAAATAGTATTGTTTTGCACAATTACCGCGACCTGACCTTTGAATATGCCGGCTTCTCCGCTAAGCGAAATACTCTGGATATTGACATGCATATTATTTGAAATCACTTTCGTGAGCTGGTTTGTTAAACCAAGTGTGTCCATTCCGGTGATTTTCAGGATCGCCTTAAACTCCTGTTGCGATGAATCAATCCATTTTGCCTGCATGATGCGATAGGCGTAATTTGACTGCAGACTAATCGCGTTCGGACAGTCTTTTTTATGCACTTTAATTCCTTCATTGATCGTTACAAAGCCGAACACCTCGTCGCCCGGAATCGGGTTGCAGCATGTCGACAATTTGTAATCGAGTTTGTCCTGATCAGGTCCAAACACCAACATGTCGTAATTGCTGCTGAGGACCTGCTTGTGAATATCTTCGGCCGCTGTATTTGGCGAGCGCTTCATCTTGCTTTTGAAGAAATTGATGAAGCTGTTGTTTTTTTGTGCCGCGAAATCCTTTAGCTGCTGATTGTCGATCGCCCCGATGCCGATTCTGTAAAATAAATCGAGGCTGGTTTTAAGCCTGAAGAAATTAACCATTTCATTGATCACCGTTTCGCTGATCGTAATTTTTAGGTGCCGCAGCTTGCGGGTAAGCAACTCACGGCCTTCTTCGGCAGTCTTTTTCGTGTTTTCATTAAGTACATTGCGGATCTTGTTCTTCGCACGGGATGTGGTGACATAATCGAGCCAGTGCGTAGTAGGTTTTTGGTTAGGAGAGGTGATGATTTCAACCTGATCGCCGCTTTTTAACTCGTGGTTTAGCGGAACGAGCTTGCCATTGACGCGGGTACCGCGGGTGCGGATGCCGACCTCAGAATGTATACTAAATGCGAAATCAAGCGATGTGGCACCTTTAGGCAGCGATTTTATGTCGCCTTTTGGCGTAAATACAAAAATCTCCTTCGCATACAGGTTCATTTTAAAATCCTCGACAAAGTCGACAGCATTCGATTCCGAATTTTCCAGTGCTTCTTTTAGCAGGTTCAGCCACACGTCAAGTCCGCTTTCTTCATTTGCGCCCTGCTTGTACTTGTAATGCGCCGCGTACCCTTTTTCAGCAATTTCGTCCATTCGCTCGCTTCGGACCTGTATTTCGACCCACCGCCCTTTCGGCCCCATGACCGTGATGTGCAGCGCTTCATAGCCAGTGGATTTCGGAGATGATATCCAGTCGCGAAGCCGACTCGGGCTGGGCCGATAATGGTCGGTTACTATCGAATAAATCTTCCACGCCAGGAACTTCTCTTCGTTCTGATTGTCGGTTTTATAAACTATTCTAAGCGCAAACTTGTCGTAAACTTCGTCAAAACTGACGTTCTGCGCCTGCATTTTCCTGCGTATCGAATAGATCGACTTTGGCCGGCCCTTGATGACATATTATATGCCTTCCTCATCCAGCGACTTTTTGATAACCGAACTGATGTCATCAATATACGCGTCCTGCTGTTCTTTCGTTTCTTTGATTTTGCTGACAATGTCGTGGTACACCTGTGGCTCGGTGTATTTCAGGCCCAGATCCTCGAGTTTTGATTTGATGTTGTACAATCCCAGCCGATGTGCCAGTGGTGCATAGATGTATAAAGTTTCAGAGGCGATCTTTACCTGTTTGTTGTTAGGCATCGATTCCATTGTCTGCATGTTGTGCAGTCGGTCGGCGATTTTAATCAGAATAACGCGCACATCATCGTTCAAGGTCAGCAACATCTTCCGGAAATTCTCGGCCTGCATCGAGATATTGAGGTCTTTCTTAACCTGTGCAATTTTAGTGAGGCCTTCGACAATCTGAGCCACTTTTGGATTGAACAGATGCTCAATGTCCTGGATTGTGACATCGGTGTCTTCAACAACATCGTGCATTAGTGCCGCGGCAATGGACGTGGCGCCCAGACCAATTTCGGAGGCGACAATCTTGGCAACCGCAATCGGATGAAAAATATAGGCTTCGCCTGATTTGCGGCGTTGGTCTTTATGGGCATCGACGGCAAAGTCAAAAGCCTTCCGGATCAACTTCTTGTCGGCATCGCTCAGTGTTTGGTAACTAATCCGAAGCAACTCTTTGTACTCGCGTGCAATATCTTTATTTTCCTGCTCGATGTCAATCTCGGTCATGGTAGGTAGAGGCAATTTTTTACCGACTAAAAGTATGATAAACTATCGGATTATGCAACAGCGATGCGCCGTGCAGGACCTGATAAAATGGAGTTAATTGATCGGCAGAATATTTACTGGACGACTAATTTACGCCACGTAGAATTTGAATCCGATTCAATTTTAAAGATGTAGATCCCGGCTGGCCAATCGCCGATTTCCAGTTGATTTCCGGGTTTCGATTTCCTGAAGACTTCGCGGCCCTGCATATCGTAGGCGCTGATGTAATCAATGGTAAACTCGGCTGAAAGCGTCAGAATTCCATCACCTACCGGATTGGGAAGTATTTGCACCTGAAGTTCCTTAAAGGCGATTGTCCCCAAAACATCGGTGTCCATATAATTTATGATTCCATCATTATCGTCGTCGTCGTCCATCAGATTCAAGTTTTGGTTGCTGTCTTCTGCGGCATTCAAAACTCCATCGCCATCGTAGTCACCGTCAAATGGCACGGCTATCAGCCATGTGCCATATTGCATATAAACTGGCCAATAGCACGGCGGCTGCGGATCAAATGTAGGTCCGGACCCGGAATAAACATAATGAATGGACCCGAATTCGTTCAGCTCAATATTATTGTATAGCGTACCGGTAATCTGTCCATCGGAGCCATAATGCTGTACATCATAACCCGACGAACTGACGCCGTAGGAATCTTCCATGCCAGGCCGATGAAAGTTTTCAATATAATATCCAACGTCAAAAGTCGTAAAGCCGTCGTTGTCAAGATCGATACTATATATAGGTGAGAGACCTGGCGGCGGCGGAGTTGCACACTGCGAGCGCATATTGAATGACAGAAAAAGTACCAGTGATGTTATAATTAACGGTTTCATAATTCAGTTTTTAGGGAGGTATCGATTTATTTACTGAGGATTTGCAGTTGTTATTTTGTTAGTAAATGGCACAAAAGCAGTAGATTGTTAACTTTCAATATTTTAGCTAAAAATAGGAAAATAATGTTTCCTAAAGAAACCCACGCTGTCTTTTTGCTTCAAAGATCAAAATAGCTGCTGCCACCGACACATTCATCGAATCGATCGCACCCTGCATCGGGATGATGATGTTCTGGGTTGCCGCATCCCGCCACTCCTGAGTAAGTCCTGTCGCTTCGGTGCCAACGACCAGCGCAGTAGCAGTCGTAAAATTTTGCTCGTGGTACGGCTCGGAATCCTGCAGGGTCGCGCAATAAATATGTATCGAGCGCTCTTTTAGAAACCGTATAATTTCTTCGGATGTTGCCGTCGCGATCTGATTCGTGAAGACACAACCCACGCTCGAGCGTATGATATTCGGATTGTATATATCGCCTTTTGGATCGGCGATGATGACCGCATCGAGATTTGCGGCGTCGGCAGTACGCAACAGTGCGCCGAGGTTGCCGGGTTTTTCTATCGATTCGGCGATCAGTATCAGCGGATTCTCGGGCAGTATCAGAGACGTGAGATCCGCCTTTTTTGTTTTGGCAACAGCCAATATTCCCTCGGTAGAATCGCGGTATGCAAGTTTTTCATATACGTCGCGGCTGATTTGAATCAACTCTGCATTATATGAATTCAGTATTTTAAGATCGGCCAGTTCGGGTAAAAACAATACCGTTTCCAAGTCATACCCGCCCAGCACCGCCAGCTCTATTTCACGCTGTCCCTCGATTAAAAACGTACCCGATTGTCTTCGAGCTTTGGCTTTTTCCTGAAGCTGGACCAACGATTTTATGAGCGGGTTCTGAGTTGAGGTGATTTCTTTCATCGGTCAAAATTACAATATGCCGCGCGATTTTATTTCAAGATATTTATTGATTGAATCCAGCGTCAGGTTTTCAGGCTTTGTCAGCACCGAATAAATGCCGAATTTTTTAAGCTCGTTGACAATCAGTCGTTTTTCAAATGTAAATTTTTCGGCAACGACCTTGTCAAAAATATCATGTAGGGTTTCGGTTTTTTTCTGCATCAGTCCGTCGAGTTCGGTATTGTGAAAAAACACGACAACGAGCAGGTGATTTCGGGCAATACCTTTCAGGTATGGAAGCTGACGGTGTAACCCGTCAACCGTTTCAAAATTGGTATATAAGATGATCAGGCTGCGCTGGCTGATATTTTTCTTGATATCGACAAACAGCCTGCTATAGTCACTTTCGTAGAAGTCGGTTTTAACATTATAAAGGCTTTCGAGGATTTTTTGCATCTGGGAACCTCGTTTTTCGGCAGCGACCCGATTTTCAACTTTTTTCGAAAATGCCATTAATCCGGCCTTGTCCTGTTTTTTCAGAATTACGTTTGATAGTACCAGCGAAGCATTGATGGCATAATCCAGTAAACTAAGTCCGTTGAACGGCATCTGCATCACGCGACCTTTGTCGACGATCATATAAACCGATTGCGATTTCTCGTCCTGAAACTGGTTGATCATCAAACTGCCTTTCTTAGCAGTCGCTTTCCAGTTTAATGTCCGGATGTCATCGCCCTGTACATAATCCTTAATCTGCTCGAACTCCATCGTGTGTCCGATGCGCCTGATCTTTTTAACGCCGTAGCGCAGCAGACTGTTAGAGAACGCCATAAGGTCATACTTGCGCAATTGGATAAAAGACGGATAGACAGGAACCATCACGTTTTTATCGTATGTATAACGCCGTGCCACCAGCCGAAGTGGGGATGATATAAATAAATTCAGACTCCCGAAGTGATACTCACCGCGTTGCGTCGGCCGCAGGAAATATTTGATTTCGTCATGTGAATGGGCAGCGATTTTTTTGGTGATGTCAAAATTCCGGATCTGGAACTGAAACGGTATCTCATCGATTATTTTGGCGGTGACCGCGAAAGTGTTGTAGTTATCAATAGATATTCGGATCTCGTTCTCGTCGCCGTTCGACATTTTTTCCGGTGTAATCCTCGAAGCCAACACCTGGTCTTTTCCGAGGAATAACACCAATATATCAATGAAAATAAAAGCTAAGATGATAAAAAACAAATACCATGTCGCCGTGTACAGGAACGGGAAAATATACGAAACCACGAACATCGCGAGTACGCCGATCAGCACGTAGAAAGTGAAATTGTTGATATATAACTGACGGATGAATTTCAAAACACTAACGCGGGATTTCAACCGATTCGAGGATCTGATTGATGATGTTTACACTGGTTACGCCTTCCATCTCACGCTCGGGCGACACAATCACGCGATGTTGAAGTACCGGCACCGCCGCCTCACGAATATCTTCGGGCGTCACGAAGTCGCGGCCACGGATCGCGGCGAAACTTTTGGAAGCGTTCAGTATGGCAATCGATGCACGCGGTGAGGCGCCAAGATATAAAAAGGCATTCTCGCGGGTATTTACCACGATTTTAGCGATATATTCGATTAGCTGTGGCTCGATAATAACTTGTTTTACGAGTGATTGATACTCTACAATCGCTTGTCGACTCAACACTGGCCTGATGTTTTCGAGTTTGCCGTGGTCCTGCAGGATATGTTCGCGCTTAATGATGGCGACTTCTTCGTCCTGTGTCGGGTAATCTATTGTGATCTTAAACAGGAACCGGTCAAGTTGCGCCTCCGGAAGCCGGTATGTTCCTTCTTGTTCCACCGGGTTCTGGGTCGCAATGACGAGAAAAGGAGCCTCCAGTAAATACTGCGTTCCGTCGATGGTTATCTGGCGCTCCTCCATTACCTCAAATAATGCTGCCTGCGTTTTTGCCGGGGCCCGGTTTATTTCATCGATCAACACCAGGTTCGAAAAAACAGGGCCTTTTTTAAATTCAAACTCGGCCTTCTTTAAATCGTAAACCGATGTGCCGAGAATATCCGACGGCATCAGGTCGGGCGTGAACTGTATGCGGCTGAAATCTATCTGCAACGTCTTGGCCAACAATTTCGCCGTGATTGTTTTAGCGACGCCCGGAACACCTTCAAGAAGTACGTGACCGTTCGAAAGTATACCCACAAGTAGCTGGTCGATCATTTTCTCCTGCCCGACGATCACAGTGCCGAGCTCGTGCTTAATCTCGGTTATTGCTTTTAAAAGCGGCGTCAGGTCGATACGATTTTCAAAGTTAACATTATCGTTGATTTCGTTGCTGTTGTTATTTTCCATTTATATAATTTTTTCTATCGCGTTATTGATTTCTATCAGATCGACTTCGATGCTGATGTGACGGCTATTGCGGTAG
>CAZLWZ010000065.1:0-7778 GCA_964563275.1 uncultured Flavobacterium sp. | reverse complement strand
CACTATTGTTGGAACAAGAAACAGACATGGTTGCGTTGGCCCAGACGGGGACAGGGAAAACAGCCGCATTTGGCTTCCCGCTTATCCAGAAGATTGACGCTAACAACAGAAATACTCAAGCGTTAATACTATCACCTACACGTGAGCTTTGCTTACAAATTACGAACGAAATCAAAAACTATTCGAAATACGAAAAAGGTATTAACGTAGTTGCGGTTTATGGCGGCGCCAGCATATCAGATCAGGCACGCGACATCAAACGAGGAGCCCAAATTATTGTCGCCACTCCCGGACGGATGCAGGACATGATCAACAGAGGTTTGGTCAATATTTCCCAAATCAATTATTGCATTTTAGACGAGGCTGATGAGATGCTGAACATGGGCTTCTATGAAGACATCGTAAACATCCTGTCAACAACACCTGACGAAAAATCGACATGGTTATTCTCGGCAACGATGCCTCAGGAAGTTGCGCGAATAGCAAAACAATTCATGCATGAGCCACTTGAGATCACCGTTGGTACAAAGAACTCCGGTTCTGCTACCGTTTCCCACGAGTTCTATCTTGTGAATGCGCGCGACCGCTATGAAGCGCTGAAACGTTTAGCCGATGCGAATCCGGATATTTTTTCGGTGGTTTTTTGCCGAACTAAACGCGATACGCAACAGGTTGCCGAAAAATTGATCGAAGACGGATACAGCGCTGCGGCATTGCACGGCGATCTTTCTCAGGCGCAACGCGATTCGGTTATGAAATCATTCCGCGGACGCCAGATCCAGATGCTTGTCGCGACAGATGTTGCTGCACGTGGAATTGACGTTGATAACATCACCCACGTGGTGAACTACCAGCTTCCCGATGAGATCGAAACCTATAATCACCGCTCAGGTCGTACAGGCCGTGCCGGTAAATTGGGAACATCAATCGTAATCGTGACCAAAAGTGAGCTTCGTAAAATCTCATCCATTGAAAGGATTATCAAGCAAAAATTTGAGGAGAAAACGATTCCATCGGGAATTGAAATCTGTGAGATCCAATTGCTTCACCTTGCTACGAAGATTAAAGATACCGAAGTTGATCATGAAATCGACAGCTATCTTCCTGCAATCACAAACGTGCTGGAGGATCTTTCAAAAGAAGAACTTATCAAAAAAATGGTCTCGGTCGAATTTAACCGTTTCATCAATTACTATAAAAAAACAAGAGACCTATCAGCGCAAACTTCAGACCGGCGCGACGACCGCGATGGTTCGTCACGAAGCAATTCAGGTGCTGTACGTTATTTCGTAAATATAGGTTCGCGTGACAATTTCGACTGGATGTCATTAAAAGATTTCCTTAAGGAAACTTTAGACCTTGGTCGCGATGATGTGTATAAAGTCGATGTAAAAGAAGGTTTCTCATTTTTCAATACCGATGCTGAACATTCAGACAAGGTGATGGAAGTTCTTAATAATATTCAGCTTGAAGGCCGACGCATCAATGTTGAGATTTCCAAGAATGACGGCGGTGGCCGACGTGACCATAACGGCCGCGGATCTGCCGGTGGTTTCGGTGGTCGAAGCGCTGCTCCGCGAAGAGAAGGAAGTTTTGCACCACGTCGTGAAGGTGGATTTAGAAGCGACCGTTCGGCGGCACCTCGTGAAGGCGGGTTCCGAAGCGGTTCACCACGCCGCGAAGGCGGATTTTCATCCGATCGTCCGTCACGCGAAGGTACGCCACAAAGAGCGCCACGCCGTTCAGAAAGTTTTGGCGAAGCCCCGAAAGCCAAAAGGCCGCGGAAGAGCTAAAGCATCTGTTAATTTTCTTTAAATTATAAAGAGGACTGCAAATTATCTTATTGCGTTTTAGTACTTTTAGTGCTTTAAAACCAAACATGAGATATTTTGCGGTCTTCTCTTTTTTATTGTTCACTACAATAGCAATCGGCCAAAATTCAACCCCTGTACAAAAGGTAAGCGGAAAGATCGTAAACGATAACACAATGCTTCCTGTCGACAATGTAAACATCGTCAACCTGAACAAGGTCAAAGGCAGCGTTTCAGATGAACGCGGAAATTTTGAAATTGAAGCTACCGTAAACGATACGCTGCATTTCTCTTCAATCGGTTTCCAGACGATTCGCGTGCGCGTGACCAATGACTGGATTAAAAACGGAACCTCGCAAATCCACCTTACCGAAAAAGCCATCGCGCTTGAAGAAGTAAACATTCAATCTTACCGGTTGACCGGCTATCTTGAAGTGGACTCCAAATTGATTCCGATGCGTGAAAACTACCGCTACAGTATCTCGGGCCTCCAGCATGGTTACGAAGCTGGCGAATATTCACCGGGCGCTTTTGGAAACGTTCTGGGTTCCATCTTTAATCCTGCCGACATGCTCTATAATTTCTTTGGAAAGAAGCCACGTGAGCTCGAAAAAATCAAGAAGATGAAGAAGAACGAAAATATCCGCAATCTACTTGAATCAAAATACGACCGCGAAACAATTGCCGCGCTTCTGGGAATTGATAAAAGTGAAATTGCAGAAATCCTGGCGCGTTGTAATTATTCTGAATCTTTCGCCAAAACCGCCAACGACCTGCAGATCATGGATGCCATCAGTGGTTGCTATGAAGAGTATAAAATACTTCGCAAAAAATAGGGTCTACTTCTATAAAAGAGATATTTTCGGATAACCCGGTGCAGATTTTCATTACATTAGCCAAAATCTGCGTAATGAAAAAATTGCTTTACTTCTTTGGCTTCGTGCCGATTTTACTTATTGCCTCGGGATGCTTCTATTCAACCGGCAATGATGACGATTTCCTGCAAAATTCTCCGTACTCTCCCGTTATTTTTACCCGTGCCGAACTTGAGTCGTCAGTCCAGATACAGCCGCAGCAGAATATAATCCGCAGCGGAAAAATCTATATTAAGGACAATCTGATGTTCATAAACGATGTGAATAAAGGGTTCCACGTCTTTAATTATGCAGATCCACAAAATCCGATAAAAATCGCTTTTATTCAGGTGCCTGGTGCAACCGACCTCGCCGTACGCGACAATATCATCTACATTAATCAGGCGGTCGACCTAGTGACCATAGCCTACGACCCCGCCTCTAACACTATTGGCTCAATCCATCGCGCACGCAACGTTTTCCCAGCCAAGCTATCGCCGTTTGGTGACACAGCAAACATTAACCCTGATCAGATCGTCATTGATTGGATTCCAAATTAAAAAACTATGAAAGCGATAAAAATATTTTTGCTGTTATTGATTTTCGTCGGTTGTTCCAGCGACTCCGACTCGGTATCAACTTCTGGCGACGGGACGGGCGGATCATTGGCAGTATTTGCTCTTAAAGGCAATTATTTGTACACCGTCGATCACATGAACATGAACGTTTTTTCCTTAATAAATAGTTCGGCACCGACAAAAGTCAACGAAAAGCACATCGGTTTTAACATCGAAACTCTCTTTTCGCATGGTGATTACCTTTTTGTTGGTTCACGAAACGGTATGTACATTTACTCGATCGTTAACCCCGAAAATCCGGTTCAATTGTCGGCGGTGCAGCATTTTACGGCGTGTGATCCGGTTGTTGCCAACGATACACATGCATATGTTACCTTGCATTCAAATAACACTTGCGGAAATAACAACAACGTGCTTGAGGTTTACGACACCGCAAATCTCAATGAGCCTGTTCTTATACATACGCGAACATTAACACGTCCAAAAGGCCTTGGATTGTACGATAACTATTTGGTTATTTGTGACGACGCCGATATTAAATTCTTCGACATTTCGGATCCGGCCGAACCTATACTTGTACATGCCGTTGCCGGCTCGTGTTATGATGTGGTTATAAATGGAAACGATTTGTTCGCTATTGGTGATACAACCACATACCGATATCTGCTTGACCCGGGAAACATTACCAATCCGGTCCTCCAAAGCCAGATTAACTACTGACTTTCCAGGCTCTGCTTATAATAACGCGCCTCAATACGCTTGATATCTTTTATAGAATTTCTCGCCCAGTCGAGGCGTTTCTCTAGTTTCTCGTCTTCCGATAATTGCCACTCGATGTCCGAGCGTCTTAGCCGGTTCGTAAGGTCCTGTAAAATAATGGCCGCCGATACTGAAATATTCAGACTTTCCGTAAAGCCAACCATCGGTATTTTCAAAAAACCATCGGCTTGCGCCAAAACCTCGTCGGAGAGTCCGTTGCGCTCTGTTCCGAAAAACAAAGCCGCCGGTTTGGAAATATCAAAGTCCTCCAGGTGGCAATCGTTTTCATGTGGTGTCGTCGCAATTATACGGTAGCCTTTTTTCTTTACCGAAGCCAGACAGTCGGTCATCGTGTCAAACCGATTGATATCGACCCACTTTTGTGCACCCATCGCAATTTCCTTATCGATCTTTTTTCCGTATTTTTCTTCAACGACGTTTAGTTGCTGAACCCCAAATACCTCGCAGCTACGCATCACGGCGCTGGTATTGTGCAGCTGAAAAACGTCTTCCATGGCGACTGTAAAATGGTTTGTTCGATGTTGAAGCACCTGCTCAAAACGTGCCTTGCGCTGGTCTGTCAGGAAACTTTCCAGATATCGCAAATAATTTAGATCGATCATCAAGTGTTTTTGGCAAAAATAATAATAAAGATTAGCTTTATTGGTTTTAACTACTCGGCAAAAAGTTTATATCTATGAAAAAGAAACTTGCAGTACTTACCGGCGCCGGCATAAGCGCCGAAAGCGGGATAAGAACCTTCAGGGATGCTGACGGTCTTTGGGAAGGGCACGATGTGATGGAAGTTGCTTCGTATGAAGGCTGGCTTCGAAACCCCCGACTCGTAATGGATTTCTACAATGAGCGCCGCAGGCAGCTTCATCAGGTGGAGCCAAACGCCGGTCATCTGGGCCTTGCCGCTTTGGAAAAAGATTTTGATGTTCATATTATTACTCAAAATGTGGACGACCTGCACGAAAAAGCCGGCAGCACAAACGTCCTGCACCTGCACGGCGAGTTGCTGAAGGCGCGCAGTACAGTCAACAAAAGTTACATTCTTGATTGGGAAAACGACCTTAACCTTGGTGATTACGATGAGGCGGGTAATCAGCTGCGGCCACACATCGTCTGGTTTGGCGAGGAAATTCCGTTACTCGGCGACGCGGTATCGCTAACTCAGGAATCCGACATATTTGTCGTTGCCGGCACATCACTGCAGGTTTACCCGGCTGCGGGCCTACTGCAATTTACAAATCCGCATGTGCCGATCTTCTACATCGATCCTAATCCCGCGCCCATACATAATCTTCCGAACGAACTAACCGTTATCGCGCAACCTGCTTCGACCGGAATACCGATTCTGGCGGAAAAACTACGGCGGTACCTTTAATGTTAAATAGTAGAAAATAGTCCGTGGAAGCTATATAATGAATTGGTTCTTTCATTTCTGATGCTTAAAAGTTATCTTTGCATTCATCGCCAAAAACAAGAAAAATGCATCAATTAACTGAGTTGAATGCGGTCTCACCAATCGACGGCCGGTATCGCAATAAAACAAAATCCTTGTCGGCTTACTTCTCAGAGGAAGCGCTAATCAGGTACCGCGTCCTGATCGAGGTCGAGTATTTCATCGCGCTCTGCGAAGTGCCTTTAAAGCAACTTGAAGGCGTCGACCACTCAAATTTTGAATCGCTGCGTGACATATACAGAAACTTTACATCAGGCGACGCGCAGGAAATTAAGGATATTGAAAAAACGACAAATCACGATGTCAAAGCGGTCGAATATTTTATTAAAAGCGCATTTGACAGTCTTGGACTTTCCAATTTCAAGGAATTCATTCATTTTGGACTGACATCGCAGGATATAAACAACACGGCGATTCCGCTGTCGGCAAAGGAAGCTTTTGAGGACATCTACTTAAAATCGCTTGTCGCCCTTATAGCAAAGTTGAAAGACCTCAGCATCGAATGGAAAGATGTTCCGATGTTGGCGAGAACACACGGCCAGCCGGCATCCCCTACCCGACTTGGAAAAGAAATCGCGGTTTTTGTAGAAAGGCTTGAGGAGCAGATGCGGTTATTGTTCAATATTCCGTTTGCAGCCAAGTTTGGAGGCGCAACGGGCAACTTCAATGCGCACCATGTGGCGTTTCCAATGGTGGACTGGCGGAAGTTTGGCGATGACTTTGTAGGATCATTGGGTTTACAACACTCGTTTCCCACAACACAAATTGAACATTACGACCACTTCGCGGCCTTTTTTGATGCACTCAAGCGAATCAATACAATAATTATCGACCTTGACCGCGATATCTGGACATACGTTTCGATGGATTATTTTAAGCAGAAGATAAAAGCAGGTGAAATAGGTTCATCGGCGATGCCACATAAAGTCAACCCTATTGATTTTGAAAATTCGGAAGGAAACCTCGGTATTGCCAATGCCATTTTTGAACATTTAGCAGCCAAATTGCCGCTTTCGAGATTACAGCGTGACCTGACCGACAGCACCGTTTTACGAAACATCGGCGTCCCGATCGGGCATACTCTCATTGGTTTTGAAGCGACATTAAAAGGGCTGAACAAACTGCTGCTGAACCAGGATAAATTTGCTGAGGATCTCGAGAAAAACTGGGCGGTTGTAGCCGAAGCGATTCAAACTATTCTACGTCGCGAAGGGTATCCAAATCCGTACGAAGCTTTAAAGGGTCTGACCCGGACCAATGCTGGCATTGACAAAAAAGCAATCCACGCATTTATCGATTCGCTTGATGTGAATGCCGAAATTAAGGCAGAACTTCTGCAAATAACGCCACACAATTACATTGGAATATAATTTCAAAGTAATCAAGATCTATTTCTTTAAGTAATTGAACGAGCCGTTAGTATCTGTTTCTTCGGTGGCATCAGAAGCATCCCGCCACCCGGTGAATTCTTATTAATTATAACCACTTTGGGCGTAGTTAATGTCACCAGTGAATTCCTGTACCCGATAGTGGTGAGTTCTTTGCCGTACCTAATATAAAACTACCGCGAATAATTCGGCGCTTCCTTTGTTATCGCCACATTATGCGGGTGGCTTTCAGTAATTCCGCTTGAGGTTATCCGTACAAACCGGCCATTGTCCTGCAAAGTCGGAATATCTTTCGCGCCGCAATAACCCATTCCAGCTCGCAGCCCGCCAATGAACTGCTGCATGCTTTCGTTGAGCTCCCCTTTATATGGGACACGTCCTACAATACCTTCTGGAACCAGTTTCTTAATATCGTCTTCGACATCCTGAAAGTAGCGGTCTTTCGATCCTTCTTTCATTGCTTCCACAGATCCCATTCCGCGGTATGATTTAAATTTTCTTCCTTCAAAAATGATGGTTTCTCCCGGAGATTCTTTTGTGCCGGCCAGCAGCGAACCTAGCATTACACTATCGGCACCTGCCGCAAGCGCTTTAGGTATATCACCTGTATATCGGATGCCACCATCGGCAATTACAGGAACACCTGAACCTTTAAGTGCGGCAGCGACTTCGAGTACTGCGGAAAATTGTGGAAATCCGACACCTGCCACTACTCGTGTCGTACAAATGGATCCCGGCCCTATACCTACTTTTACACCATCGGCACCGTTTTCAACCAGGTATTTTGCTGCCTCGGGAGTTGCTATATTGCCGACGATTACATCAACATCGGGAAAGCGGCCTTTAACTTTTTTAAGTACGTCAACCACGCCTTGTGTATGTCCGTGTGCCGTATCAATTATAATTGCGTCAACTCCGGC
>CAZLWZ010000064.1:0-7782 GCA_964563275.1 uncultured Flavobacterium sp. | reverse complement strand
GATTAATGTGACGCAACCAGGCACCTATGGTGTTACGTATTCAAACACTTCCAACGCATGTCAGGCATTCACCGATCTAATCGAAATAGAATTTAATCCTGCATTCTCCACCCCAAATCCTATTTCACTCTCCAAGTGCGACACGGGAGCTTCAAGTTACCAGTACAATCTTGCTGTCAATACTCCCATAATTTCTGGTGGATCGACCCCCGTTGAAATTTCATATCACGCTTCGATGGACGATGCGCAGAACAATGCCAATCCTTTGCCAGCCATGTACAACAGCGCCGGAGGTCAGACGATCTACGTTCGAATCAAAAACCTGAACTCTTCGTGTACAATTATAAAACATTTCGACCTGCTTGTTGTGCCGGCGCCGGTTGCGCATGCTCCGGAAAAATGGACAAAGTGCTCCATATATCCTAGTGTGTATTTTAACTTTAATACCGTAACCAGTACAGTGCTAAATGGGCAGTCGTCCAGCATTTATTCTGTCTCTTACCATACTTCGCAGAGTGACGCGGATTCGGGAGCTAACCCTATCTCTGCAGGAAGTTTCTCCTCAAGCGGACAAACGATATATATCAGGGTTTTCTCGGCGTCGGATCCTTCTTGCTACAGTACTACATCATTTGAAATAGCGGTAAGCCCACTTCCGGCTGTTGATGTTTTAGACAATGTGCTTGTATGTGACAGCTATGTCCTACCCGCTCTTACTCATGGTAATTACTTTACTGCTGCTAATGGACAGGGAACACCGCTTTTCGCAGGTGACGTCATCACTGAGACGACAACTATCCACATATTTAATCAACCTGATGGAGATCCCTGCTCGGCTTCAAGTTCCTTCGTAGTGACCGTGATCGATCCGCTGACACTGTCACCGGGCAGCGGAACATACTGCAATAGTTATTCACTTCCGGCATTGCCATACGGAAATTATTATACGGAAGAAAATGGCAATGGCACCTTGCTTCCGGCAGGAACTGTTATTACGTCGACACAGACAATCCATATTTATTATATTTCTATCGAAGAACCATTTTGTGAAATCAGTATAAATTTCACGGCTACCATAATTAATGTCGATTCGGTAGGATATAATCATCCCGACGTTTTTGACTGCACCGCTTACATCCTGCCAAACCTTCCGGTCGGAAATTACTACACAGCGGCAAACGGCGGAGGAACGCAACTAAGTCCGGGAACTGCCATTACATCGTCACAGACAATCTATATATACAACGAATCAGGCACATCCCCGGTAAATTGCACATCACAGGATATTTTCAAAGTCGTAATCGGATTTAATGTTCCAGACGATATTGAGCAATGCACGCCGTTCACCTTGCCGGCTCTCACGATCGGAAATTATTACACCGGACCGTCAGGAACGGGAAGTCAGATTCCTGCAGGAACCGTGATTAGTGATTCGCAAACGGTATATATTTATATTCCAAACGCTGACACGCCTGATTGTATGGCAGATGTCCATTTTAACATCACTATCTCGCAGCCGGCGGTTGATACTCTCGCCAACGTTACTGCGTGCAGCGAGTATGCATTGCCTGTACTCTCAAACGGTACTTATTTTGACGGACCAAACGGTAGTGGAAATGAACTGAATGCCGGTCATGTAATCACGTCCAGTAAGACGATTTATATCTATGCTCAAATTTCCGGTTCATGCAGCAACCAGTCAAGTTTTAATATCACTATTACAAATCCACCTGCAATCGATTCACGATCAGACATCGATATTTGTAACTCGTACGTTCTGACGCAGCTTTCGGCCGGTAATTATTACACAGGACCTAATGGTACAGGGACGATGCTTAACGCCGGAACTGTTATCACCGAATCGGCTACGATTTATATCTATGCCGAAACGCCTACGGTGCCGGCATGTACGTCTGAAAACAGCTTCGAAATCTTTATCTTTTCAGTCGAGGCCGACGCACCGGCTTCGGTAACGGCATGCGACAGCTATATCCTCCCTGAGCTTGAAATTGGAAATTATTACACTGCCCCGGGCGGTCCGGCAGGAGGCGAAGGAACTGTTCGTTTTCCGGGTGATGTAATCACGACCACTACTACAATGTATGTGTATACCGAATCAGGTGAACGAATCAACTGCAGCGACGAAAATATTTTTACAATTACTATAAACCAGACGCCGTCGGTACCGGTGCAGCAAAACAGGTTTGCTTGTAATTCGTACACGCTTCCGGTGTTAACGGTCGGAAACTATTTTACCGAGCCGAATGGAAATGGTACTATGCTCAACGCCGGCGACGTTATCACTGATTCGCAGACAATATACGTTTATGCGGAAACAGCGACCACCCCAAATTGCTCCGATGAGAAAAGCTTCGACGTCACAATATTTAAAGTAGACGTGCTTGACGATGTAATTTCATGCCAGAATTACGTACTTCCTGCCCTTAACATCGGCAAATATTTCACCGGACCGAACGGAACAGGAACGCAACTCCCGGCAGGAACCGTTGTTTCTACGACTCAAACAGTGTATATCTATGGCGAGTCGCCATTTGTGCCAACCTGCTACGACGAAAGCTCGTTCGAAATTACAATCGTACCGGTACCGGTTGCCAATGCAGTTCCTTCCATACAAACCCGCGTTTGCGACGAGGATGGTACAAACGACGGTATAACCTCATTTGACTTGACGACAATTGAAGCCACAGTTTTAGGATCGCAAACCGGACCGGAATTTATGGTGGAATTCTTTGAAACATTAGCCGATGCCGATTTAGGTATCAACGCGGTAACCACGACTACTGCACAAATTGTGTACGCCCGTGTGACCAATGTGCTTGCGCCAGATTGTTACGCACTGCGAACTATCGCCATTACTGTAAATTTATTGCCTGTGCCAACCCCGGCTGGTGGCATCGTTTGCTACGACACCTTTAATGAAGTGCTGCTGAACCCTTTTGTCATTAATAGCGGCCTGAGCGCATCACAACATACCTTCCAATGGCTAAATGCGACCGGAGAAATTGTTGGGACAGGTGCAAACTTCACTACACAGATTCCCGGCATTTACACCATCATTGCCCGTCGCACGGCAACAGGTTGCTACTCCGAACCAGTTTCTGTAGAGGTTGTACCATCAGAACCGGCAGTAATCACTTATACGGTGACCCAGAATTTTGTGGATGTGCCGGTAATAACTGTGATAGCTGAAGGAACTGGCGACTACGAATACCAGCTCGACCATGGACTTTTCCAGGACAGCAACGTGTTTGAAAACGTCTCATCAGGTACGCACGTAATCACCGTTAGAGACAAAAATGGTTGCGGTGTATCAACAGCAAACGCGCTGGTCATCAACTATCCGCATTACTTTACACCAAACGGCGACGGCATACACGATACATGGAACATCGTTGACCTTCGCACCCAAATAGAATCGACTATAAAAATATATGACAGATATGGTAAGTTCCTGCAGCAAATTAAGCCAAGTGGCCCGGGTTGGGACGGAACTTACGCAGGTGCTACAATGCCGTCAACCGACTACTGGTTTGTAGTCACTTATGTTGAAGATGGTACAGAAAAAGAATTCCGCGCACACTTTGCGATGAAACGATAATCCAACCTTCGATCCGAAAAGAAGCTTTCCGAAAGGGAAGCTTTTTTTTATGAAAAAAAGTAAGGCATCTGTAACAATAAAAACCTGATGTAGTCTATCTCACAACACGGACTGCTGTCTATGTTAAACACAACGACCAATCAGTACGATATGGTTGAACGAAAAGTCGAGGTATACCGCTGTAATCCCGGAATTTTTATTACCACTTGATAATCGCGCTGCCCCATGTGAAGCCACTGCCGAAAGCGGCGAGCACTACAGTATCACCCGATTTAATCCTACCGGCTTCCCAGGCTTCGGTTAACGCAATAGGGATTGATGCCGCCGTAGTGTTGCCATAGTTTTGAATGTTATTGAACACTTTATCATCAGCCAATTTAAATTTTTGTTGGATAAACTGCGAGATTCGAAGGTTTGCCTGATGCGGAATCAACAAATCGATATCCGATACTTCAAGATTATTGGCCTGAAGTCCTTCATTAATTACTTCGGAAAAGCGCACTACCGCGTTTTTAAAAACAAATTGTCCATTCATATACGGCAGGTAACTTTCGTCATCCGGATCATTATCACGCACAATATCGGAAACCCAACGGCCGCCCATCCCCGGCGCTTTGACAATCAACTCCTCGGCATGCTGTCCTTCGGAGTGCAGATGCGTTGATAATATTCCTTTCGATAAATCTTCTTCCCGGCTCAACACTGCTGCCCCTGCCCCATCACCAAAAATTACCGACACACTACGGCCGCGGTCGGTCATGTCCAGACCGGTTGAATGTACTTCGGACCCAATAACGAGTATGTTTTTGTACATTCCGGTTTTTATGTACTGATCGGCAATCGATATCGCATAGATAAAACCCGAACACTGATTTCGTACATCGAGCGCGCCAACAGTCGGAAGACCGAGATCACGCTGCACCAAAACTCCCGGGCCCGGAAAATAAAAATCCGGACTTAAGGTGGCAAAAATGATAAAATCGATCTCATCTTTAGCGACGCCTGATCTTTCAATGGCTATCCTCGCCGCTTTAACACCCATTGTTGTTGTGGTATCTTCTCCCTTAATGATATGCCTGCGCTGCTGGATTCCTGTCCGCTCCTGAATCCAGGCGTCGTTGGTGTCCATTATCTTAGAAAGGTCATCATTGCTTACGATATTTTCGGGAACATAAAAGCCGAGGCCAGATATTTTTGAATGAAACATAATTCTGCTTTAGATATTATCCGCTAATGTATTAAATCTATAAAAACAGGAACTGAAACTTGTGAATTATTTAGCTCAGCGGAAATGACCGTAATTTCAAAATCGACCGTTATTATTTGTAACAGTTGTATTATATTAGGGACCAATCCGAGAATCTAATTATTAAACCCTTGTTTATGAAAAACGTATTTTGCGCTGTACTTCTTCTTTTATGTGGCCTGGTCTCTAGCGCGCAGGAAAACCTTACCTACCAAAAACCGTCTGCAGAAATTTTAGCACTTGCCGATTATGAACGTGCGCCGTCGGTGGCAATGGACACGAAAAAGGAATACATGCTTCTGATGTACCGAAACACATATAAAAGCCTTGACGATCTGAATCAGGAGGAACTAAGGCTGGGCGGACTAAGGATCAATCCCGTCACAAATATTTCAAGCACCATCACCTACATCAATAATTTGAAAGTCAGAAAGATCGGCAGCAAAGATGAAGTACAGGTAAAAGGACTCCCGCAAAATCCGAAAATCTCGAATCTTACATGGTCACGCGATGAAAAGAAAATGGCATTCACGCATACCACTGCAACAGGCGTCGAACTCTGGTTTTTTGAATTCGCATCAGCACAGGCAAAACGGCTGACTGACGCAAAGGTAAACGCCAATCTCGGAAACCCGATCAGTTGGTTCAACGACAACGCGAGTGTTCTGGTGAAAATGTTGCCGGAAAACCGACAACCGTTGATTGACGCAAAAAAAGATCTTCCTGCAGGCCCGATTATTTCGGTTGCCGACGGATCTAAATCCCAAAACAGAACCTATCAGGACCTCTTAAAAAATAAAGCTGACGAGGCTAATTTTGAAAATATTCTTACGGCAGAACTTTATAAAATAGGGATTGACGGTTCTAAAGAACTCTACAAAGGTGCCGACATGTACGCGGGTGAAAATTTCTCGCCCGACGGCAATTATTTGATGATTACCACCTTACGGCGACCTTTTTCGTACATCGTCCCGTATTATCGGTTTCCGATGAAAACGGTCGTGTATGACCGCGCCGGCAACGAAGTAAAAACCGTCAACGAAGTACCGCTGAACGAGATTATCCCAAAAGGATTCATGGCAGTAAGAAAAGGCAAACGCTACATGAACTGGCGCAATGATAAACCAGCCACTTTGTTTTTTGTAGAAGCGCTTGATGAAGGAGATCCAGCCAATGAAGTAGATTTCCGGGACGAGATCTACACCTGGGAAGCACCTTTTAACGCAAATCCTGTGTCGCTTATTAAAACTCCTCAACGTTTCGACCGCATAATCTGGGGCAACGACGAAACGGCGGTGGTCATGGACGAATGGTATGACACCAGAAGCACTAAAACATACCTGATCAATCCATCGGTAGCCGGGGGTGCTCCCAAGTTGATATTCGATCGAAACTCGCAGGATATTTATTCCGACCCCGGAAGTTTTGAAACAAGGCGCAATCATTTCGGAAAACACGTTCTGGCGTTGGAAAACGGCAATGCATATCTTGTGGGTGACGGCTATACCAAAAGCGGACAGTTTCCGTTCATCGATGCTTTCAATGTAAAGACTCTAAAGAAAAACCGTCTGTATCAATCGGCTTACACCGATAAAAAAGAGGTTATTCTTTCAATTGAAGATTTTAAAAAAGGTGACGCTTTGGTACAAATACAATCGAAGACTGATTATCCGAACTACTACTTCAGGAATTTCAAAAAGAAGAATTCACTAACGCCAATTACTGCTTTTGCTAACCCGTTCGAAAGCATAAAAGACGTACACAAGGAGGTTATTAAGTACAAACGCCACGATGGCGTGGATCTTTCGGGGACACTTTACCTTCCGCTGGGTTACGATAAAAGCAAAAAAGAGAAGCTTCCGCTGCTTATCTGGGCCTACCCGACTGAGTATAAAGACAAGAACAGCGCCGGTCAAAGTTCACAGAACCCGAACGATTTCACATTTCCTTATTATGGATCGTTTGTGTATTGGGTAACGAAGGGCTATGCCGTATTGGATGACGCTGCCTTTCCAATCGTCGGTGAAGGAACGACCGAGCCAAACGACACGTTCATCCCACAGCTTGTCGCCAATGCCGAAGCGGCAATCGATGCCGTGGACCGTCTGGGCTACATCGACCGCAAAAAAGTCGCAGTAGGCGGCCATTCGTACGGAGCATTCATGACAGCGAACTTATTGACGCATTCCAACCTGTTTGCATGCGGAATCGCCCGTAGCGGAGCGTATAATAGAACCTTGACCCCATTTGGATTTCAAACCGAACAACGCAATTATTGGGAAACGCCCGAAGTGTATAATACGATGTCGCCGTTTATGAACGCACATAAAATGCAAACCCCTATGTTGTTGGTACATGGCGAAGCCGATAACAACCCCGGGACTTTTACGCTGCAAACCGAACGGTATTTTCAAGCTTTAAAAGGCCTGGGTGCCCCGGCGCGAATGGTAATCCTGCCAAAGGAGTCACATGGCTATGTTGCAAAAGAAAACATACTGCACTTACTTTGGGAACAGGATCAATTCCTCGAAAAACATCTTAAAAATTAATTAGAGCCCCGTTCGGGGCTTTTATTTTTTAAGGATATTGTAAGTTTTGTGCCCGCCGGAAACGGTTCAGTATCCGTGAAGAAAATTTGTCCACCGTTTGCGGTTGCTTCAATTAAATAGTGGCTGCCATTAAATTGTGAACGGTAAACCTCCACTGCAAATCCCTCGGCACTGCGCACAAGTTGATGTGGATATAAGAGTGTCGTCCCTTCAGGTGGATCAATGCCGAGCAAAACATTTGGAACCTCACTTACCTCGCCGAACAATGAGGCGCAATAAACCGACGCCGGCTGCGTGTAAACTTCGTGGGGCGACCCGCTCTGAACTATTTCCCCATCGCGAAGCACCACAACTTTATCGGCATACGG
>CAZLWZ010000063.1:0-7792 GCA_964563275.1 uncultured Flavobacterium sp. | reverse complement strand
GATTGCGCATTTTTTCACTATTTTTGCGACGTTTGCACGAAAAATCTGCATTCACAAGTTACTTATCAAGCAATTTAGAAAGATGATTTATCCAATAGTAGGCTACGGAGATCCTGTTCTGCGAAAAAAATGTGTTGAAATATCTGCTGATTACCCAGAAATAAAAGACATTATCGGCAACATGTTTGAAACGATGTACAACGCTTACGGAGTAGGTCTTGCTGCGCCGCAGGTTGGTATGCCCATCAGGGTTTTTGTCATAGACACCGCACCTTTTGGTGAGGACGAAGAATTGTCGGACGACGAGCAACAGCAACTCAGAAACTTTAAAAGAACATTTATTAACGCCCAAATATTGAGTGAGGAAGGTGACGAATGGGGTTTTAATGAAGGCTGCCTGAGCATTCCGGAGATCCGCGAAGATGTCTATCGGAAGGAGCGGATAACGATGCGATACATGGATGAAGATTTCAACGAAAAGACCGAGGTTTTTGACGGTTTAATCGCGAGGGTAATCCAGCACGAATACGATCATATAGAAGGCGTTTTGTTCACCGACCGGATTTCATCCTTGAAGAAACAACTTGTAAAGAAGAAGCTGCAAAATATCATGGAAGGCAAAGTACGACCGGAATATCGGATGAGATTTGCCGCAAAAAAAGGAAGATAAAAAATAAAAATAGAAAATATGAATTTAGAAAAGATACTCGCGATTTCAGGAAAACCAGGGTTGTACGCATTAAAGGTTCAAACCCGTACAGGCTTTGTGGCGGAGTCGCTGCAGGACGGAAAAAAGATTACAGTTGGCCTTCGAAGCAACGTGAGTTTGTTATCCGAAATTTCGATGTACACTCAGAGTGGCGAAGTGCCTCTTGCCGATGTTATGCGTAACATCGCAGCAAAAGAAGACAACGGACCGGCAATTTCACATAAAGAAGACACCGCGACACTGGCGGCTTATTTTGAGGAAATTCTACCCGATTACGACCAGGAGCGCGTGTATCCGTCTGACATTAAAAAGGTATTGAACTGGTACAATATTTTACAGGCAAAAGACCTGGTATCTAAAGAAGCACCGGTAAAAGAAGACGCTAATGGTGATGCCGATGATGCTTCAGCAAAAGCCGATACTCCGGCCAATGAAGAAGCACCGGTTGAAAAACCTAAAGCGAAAGCAAAACCAAAAGCCAAAAAAGAATAGTTAACATCTTTCGTAAAAAGATATCCTGTTGCTTTTACTATAGCAGCAGGATTTTTTATTTTTATCAAAAACCACAGTATGGCCACCAGACAAAATCAACTAAATGCTTTCGAACGATTGCTCGACATTATGGACGATCTCCGTGAGAAGTGTCCGTGGGACAAGAAGCAGACAATGCAGTCGCTTCGGCATCTGACAATTGAAGAAACATACGAACTTGGCGACGCGATTCTCGAAAACGATTTATCTGAAATAAAAAAGGAGCTCGGCGATTTGTTGCTCCATATTGTTTTTTATTCAAAAATCGGCAGCGAAACAAATCATTTTGATATTGCCGATGTTTGTAATGAGATCTGTGACAAACTGATTCACCGCCATCCGCATATATATAGCGACACTGTTGTTGCCGATGAAGAAGAGGTCAAGCAAAACTGGGAAAAACTGAAGCTTAAAGAAGGAAAGAAATCGGTGCTGGAAGGCTTGCCGCGAAGTTTGCCGGCATTGGTAAAAGCGTCACGGATTCAGGACAAAGTCAAAGGCGTGGGATTCGACTGGGAGGAACCGCATCAGGTGTGGGATAAGGTCAACGAAGAATTGAGCGAACTGCAGCATGAAGTTGGTGTCGGAAACCAGGACAAGATCGAAGCTGAATTTGGTGACGTTCTGTTTTCAATGATCAACTATGCGCGCTTCCTAAACGTGAATCCTGAGGATGCACTGGAGCGCACCAACAAGAAATTTATCAAGCGCTTTCAATATCTCGAAAGTAAAGCTGGCGAACTGGGAAAACCTCTTTCTGAAATGACTCTTGCTGAAATGGACGTATTCTGGAACGAGGCCAAGAAATTGTAAATATGAAGCGCGAAAATAGTAAAAGATGACACAAAAAAAACCGCCTCAGTTTTGAGGCGGCTTCTTTTATTCCTGCTTGATATTCCGTATCTGTCTTAGTTTCTCGCGTAGAATCTGGAGTTCTTCTTTGTGTTTTTCAATATTTTTTCGAACTTCAACAACAATCGAATTTTCCTTTTTCGCATTTTTGGTGTTGGTAAAAAATTGAATATTGTTCTCAAGCTGAAAAATCTCACCCTGTACTTCATCGATTTTTCGCATCAGAAACACCTTTTCATTATCGAGTCGGCGGCTATCATCGCTTCCGGCAATCTGTTCGATCTTATTGGCAAAGCGCACCATTTCTGTCTCTTTTTTACTCAGGCTCAATTTCTCGAACAGCGCGTCAAGGATTTTATTGAATTTTCCTTCTATATGGCGCTTCGGAAACGGGACCTTTCCGTAGCTTTTCCATGTCTCAATATGCGCCTTGATAGCGTCAAGATCGGTCTTATGGTCGCCCGTCATTTCAAACCCGCGTAAGGTTTCGAGATATGCTTTTTTATTTTCGTACGCCTGCGTCTCTTCATCGCTTGACTCAGATCGTTGCGCCTTCAATTTCTCGAAGTAATGATTGCACGCGTCTTTGAATTCTTTCCAGATTTTATCAGAGTATTTGCGTGGTACATGACCAATCCGTTTCCATTCGTCCTGAATTTGCTTCATAACAGGCGTCGTCGCAGCAAAATCCTCGCTTTCCTGAAGTTCTTTCGCTTTGGCGACAAGTGCCATTTTTTTATTCAGGTTTTCCTGCTGGTCGCGTTTGATATCTTTATAGAACGCGTTTTTAGCCGAATTAAAATTTCGAACCGCAGTTTTAAATGCCGTCCATGTCTCGTCATTGACTTCCGCAGGAACTTTTCCCGTAGCAAAGAACTCGCTGCGTAGTGCCTCGATCTTTGACATTTGTGACTGCCATTGTGAATGCGCCGACACCTTTTCGGATGTTATTTCTTCAATCTTTGCAATTATCTCGCGTTTCTTGTTCAGGTTTTCCTGCTCTTTGGCGCGCAACTGCTCAAACAAGGCTTCGCGCTTATCGTGCATTTGGCGTGTGAGTTCACTAAAGCGGTTCCAGATCTCTTCACGGTGCTCGCGTGACACGGGACCGATGTCTTCCTTCCAGATGCGGTGCAGGTCCTGTAGTTCGCGGAATGCTTTATTAACATCGGGTTCGTTGACAAGTTCTTCAACCCTGGCTATGATTTTCTGCTTTTGTTCGAGATTGTGTTTAAAATCGATATCCCGTGCCTCACGGTCCAGGTGGAGATAGTCATAGAAATTTTCTACGTGGAAATGGTAGTTATTCCACACGTGGTTGTATTTGTCTTTTGGAATCGGACCCGCATTTTTCCATCGGTCGCGAAGTTCGTTGAAATGCTTCAGCGTATCTTTGATGTTATCCTGTGGATTTATCAGATCCTTCAGTTCCTCCACGATGGCCAACCGGTTTTCGAGGTTCGCCTGAAGGTTTGTCTGCAGACTTTTAAAATGTGCGTTTTTGCGGTCCTTGTATTGGTGATATAAATTGTCAAATGTCAATTTCAGCGGGAACTGATACTGAAATTCTTCGGTGCTGTCAGGATTTTCAGCATTAAATTCCTCTCGTTTATCCTCAAGTAACTGATTGTATTTTGAAAAGAACGCCTGACGGAGGTTTTCGACATGCTCCTTAACCGACATTACTTTTTCGGCAGTAACAAGCTTTGCCAACTCGTCGACCAGTTGCTCCATATCCATATTGTCGTAATCGGCCATTGGCACCTCATGACGGTCCTTCAGCGTCTCATCTTCGCTTTCTTCCGCATTGGTGTTTGCGATAGAGTCCATCGCTTCGTCTTTAATAACTGCACTGTTATCTTCTACGATAAGCGTGTCATCGGCCAGCTCCTCAGGAGTAAGTGAAATAACGTTGGCTTCGCTTTCTTCAGATGCAGCAGGCTCATCCGAACCCATATTTTCAATTCCCGGCGCCACGGCGAGTCGCTCTTCCGAGGGTTGTTCTGCACGCTCTTCCGCAACAGGTGCGGTTTCAGCAGTGTCCTCCGATTGGATAGGCTGTTCGTCGCTCGTTGATGCTTCCCGTAGTGTTTGCTGCGGTTCATCTCCATCTGTCACAAGGTTTTGGTGCGACAGGTTATCATTCTTTTCTTCTGACATTTTATAAAATGTGTAAGGTTTGTAAATTGAGGGCGTAAGATACTAAAGGCGTATTGAAATACAAAACAAAAGCCTGTTTTTAAGCGCTGTATAGGTAACGCCGACGGTTCGCTTTTTAGCGGTTCCAGATTTTCCACGATTTCTCGGCCTGCCATTCAAGCATTGCCCGGCCGTTTGAAGTTTCGGCACCTCTTTCAGCCGCTTTTTTTAGGAATTTCGTTTGGGGCGGGTTGTAGATCAGATCGAAAGCAAGGTGGCGCGGTGAAAAGTATCGATACGGAATATCGGGCGCAGCATCGATCGCCGGCGATGTGCCCAACGGTGTGCAGTTAATAACAATATGAAATTTGTCGAAAACCGATGCCGTCAAATCATCATAAGAAAAATCATCTTCAGCAGGACTGCGCGAGACGAATCTGTGGGTGATTCCCATTTGGCGCAATGCATACGCGACTGCTTTTGCGGCGCCACCTGTTCCAAGAATTAAAGCTGCGCTCTGATGCGGCCGCAGTATTGGCTGCAATGCTTTTCGGAACCCGTACCAGTCGGTATTATAGCCTTTCAGGCGCCCGTCACTGAGTTTTTTGATTGTATTGACGGCACCTATTTCACGTGCCGTTTTCGATAGCTTGTCAAGGTACGGAATAACCGATTCCTTATACGGTATCGTCACATTTAAGCCACAGAGATCTTCTTCAGCGGCTATCGCGCGTACCTCGGCGACATCATCGGTATCGAACAGTTCGTAGGAATACTCGTCAAGGTTGAGCTCTTGAAATTTAGAAGTAAAATATCCGGGCGAGAACGAATAAGAAATATTCCTGCCCAACAATCCAAATCTATGTTTTTCTAGGTGTTCCATAAAAATAATAGCCGACCGGAAAAAACCGGCCGGCTCAACCTATAACATCAATGTTTTACCCTTTGTTGTTTTTATTGATCATGTTCTGGACCATTCGGCGTTCCCAAACCACAGGAAACAACTCCTTCAGCAGCAACTGATTCTTCGAACTCAATCGCAGCGCGTTGCTTAAATGGAACTTTCCCTTTTTATCTTCTGCCAACATGAAATACAGACCGGCAAGTCGGTATTCGATTTCGTACGATTCCGGGAAATATTCTGTAGCCTGCAGTAAGGTTTGGATTGAAGACTCAAATTCGCCCAAGAACTGCAATATATCGACCCAAAACAACCATGTGTCGAGTTGAAAATCGCCAAGTTCCACGGCTTTTCGGTAACCAAACTCGGCTTCCTCAAAGAAGTTCATCTCCTTATTAATTGACGCGTACCGCTTCCAGTACAATCGGTTCTGGTTATCAATCGCGATCGCTTTGTTCACGTAAAACAATGCCTTCTGATAGTTCTTCTGACGGACGTAAAAATCGGTAATCGCAATCCAGCCCTTATCCAATAACGGATCTTCGTGAACTGTTTTATGATAATATTTGAGCGCGAGCACGTGCTTACCCAATTTTTCATAACATTTACCGATACGCAACAATGCAAACGGCGTCGCATCGTCGAGCTCAATAGTGCGGTTATAGCTCTCGATAGCTTCATCATATCGCTTCAACCTTTCGAGCGACTTGGCTTTTTCCATAAAGGCACCGAGAAACTCTTCGTCTATTAGGGTTGCGTAATCAAAAGCGCGAAGTGCTTCCTCGTAGTTCTTCAGACTGTAATTTAATCGGCCCACCTGATGCCATGCGATTTCGCTGTACGGATTCCCATCGATATATTTATTCAGGTATTCAATCGCCGCCTCGTTCTGGTCTAAAAATTCGAAACAATAAACCACATTGTATAAGGCTGCCTGATCTTCGGGATCTTCTTCAAGACATTTTATGAAATTTGCCTTTGCCAATTCCAGATTGTCCATAAAAAGATATTCCATGCCAATCAGATTATAGATATCGGCATAATCCTCGGTCAGCTTTAGAGCCACATTCAACTGCTCGACAGCCTTTTCGTGATTATCGCGTTTTGAGAATATATTGGCCCGCTGAATGTAAATCTCTTCGTTGTTTGGTTCCAACGCAAATAACTCGTTCAACAACCTTTCGGCGTAATCGAGCTTATCATCGTAGATCAGCATCTCTACCTGTACCAGCTTCAGGCCGGTCGATTTCGGATGCTGCTCAAGTGCTAATTTTAAGGCCTTTTTGGCTAAAGAGGCTTTTCCCGTATCGAGGTAATGAAGGATAATATCTTCAAATTCCTCAGAATCAAAAAACAGTACTTTGTTGGTTTTCAACATCGACTCGAATTTTGACAGGGATAAGTTGTACTCTTCTTCTTCGTTGCTTAATTGCATACTTTTTTCTTTAAAATTATCCTAACTAAAGTTAGGTAATGAGGTTCGTGATCGATCCCGATAAAGCAATTGTTGTGAACAATTTAATTAACAACATATTCTTAGGGTTTTCGTTACACGTTTGTGGCTATTTTTTGCAGGAGCATCATCCCGCTTTCCGCTGTATCTTTTCGCGGTCAGCTTTGCTGCGCAGTCGCGGTCCGCGAAAAGGATGCCGCTTCAATCGGGGCTAGGGCTGTGTCGTAGCGGCTACGTTATCGGCAAAATCAGCAATATCGTTCATTACTTCAAGAATGATTTTGCATCCTTCTTCTATTTCAGCTTCCGATATCGTAAGCGGCGGTGTAATTCTTATCGCACGGCCTTCAAAAAGCAACCAGAACAGTATCAGCCCTTTTTGATGGCATCGAAGTATAACTTCGTTTGTAATATCCGCATTTTCGGTCATAGCCGCGAGCATCAGCCCTTTTCCGCGCACCTCGGTTATCAAAGGATGTACCAGAAGGCGCCTGAACAGGTTTTCTTTTGCTAATGCCTGCTGCATTAAATCGGTTTCAATAATTTCCCTTAAAGTAGCCAGGCAGGCTGCCGCAATGACAGGATGCCCGCCAAAAGTTGTTATATGCCCGAGCTTCGGGTTATCGCTCAACAAATCCATCATTTCCGATGACGCTGTGAACGCGCCCACCGGCATTCCGCCGCCCATTCCTTTGCCTAATATCACAATATGGGGAACGACATCATAATTCTGAAAACCGAACAGTTTTCCGGTACGGCCAAAACCGGGTTGTATTTCGTCGATGATCATCAGCGCACCGACTTCATCACAACGCTGTCGTACCTTCTTCAAAAAACCGTTTTCGGGTTCGATAAAACCGGCTCCGCCCTGAATGCTTTCTAAAATAATGCCCGCAGTTTTATCGGTTATTTTTTCTAAATCCTTTTCGTTGTTGAAAGTTATAAAATCGACATCGGGCACCAGTGGCCTGAACGGTTGCTTGCGGTCTTCATAACCCATAACGCTCATCGAGCCCATCGTATTGCCGTGGTAAGCATTGTAGCATGAAATTAACTGGCTTCTGCCGGTGACGCGGCGTGCGAGTTTCAATGCACCCTCGGTGGCTTCAGTACCCGAGTTGACGAGATATGTTTTTTCAAGTGAATCGGGTAGGAGTGAGGCCAATAATTTGCAATATTCGACCGCCGGATTTTGCGAATATTCACC
>CAZLWZ010000062.1:0-7964 GCA_964563275.1 uncultured Flavobacterium sp. | reverse complement strand
AACGGATCTTTGATTTCGATGGAAAACGGCAAAGCGATTCCTTACTCGATCGATAAACTTCAGGACCGTGGTAAGTTTTTCGTCGATCCTAACGAAGATATTTATGAAGGTCAGGTAATTGGTGAAAACACGCGAAGTGACGATATGACCGTCAATGTTACCAAAACCAAAAAGTTGTCTAACGTACGTTCGTCCGGAGCTGATGACAAGGCTAGAATAATCCCCGCAATCAAATTCTCGCTCGAGGAAGCCCTTGAATATATCCAGAAAGATGAATATGTTGAAGTCACGCCAAAATCGATCCGATTGCGTAAAATCTACCTTTCTGAAACCGACAGAAAACGATTTAAAGTTTAATATATTTGATTTTTAGAATAAAGAAGAAGCCATTCGTTAAGAGTGGCTTTTTTTTTGGAAGCATGATCCTGCCTTCGCCTTTATCTGCCGCGGCGTGCGTTGCCCCCGGCACGCCGCGGCAGGATACCGGCTCTGTCAGGGCTAGGCCGGCAGCACAGATCAGCCTTTGTCCACTAATTTATCGCTTTAAAGCAAAGTGCCCTCTGAAAATCCTGCCGTCGTCCATCACGATCACATACCAGTAATCATTCGATGGAAGCGCCGCTCCGTTGAATGTTCCGTCCCAGCCCGCGCCGGATGCCGACAACTGCTTCAGTAATTTGCCGTATCGGTCATAGATGTATGTAATAGTATTAGGGTGGAAAGCATAACCCACCCCCTGGATGTTCCAGGTGTCGTGATACCCGTCGCCATTCGGCGTAAAGTATTTAGGAATGCCAAGCACCGATATCAGTTGCGTCGTCACCGTACAGCCGTTCATGTCTTTTACGTAAACGGTATGGAAACCCGGACGTACATTGGTGAAAACATTTGATTCCTGGTATGCGTTCGGATAATCAAGGCTGTACACATAATTACCGTAACTGTTTTCCGTCAGCGTTACAGTAACCGAATTGTTGTCGAGGAATTCTGTTGTACTAACACTTTCAATAATCGCACTGCTCGAAGCGATCACCGGCACCGTCCGGATCTTTGTACATCCATCACTGTTGGTAACCAATACGCTATATGTTCCTTCGGTGCTCAGCGTGTGGGTATAGCCTGTCGCACCCGGAATTGCAGTTCCTTCATAGAACCATTGATAGGAGTAGTCCTCCGGCGCCGAGCCATCTTGTAGCGCTGCGTCAATCGTCGTTGTAAAAATGAGTGAATTAACACAAACAACGTGTGGCTCAAGATCCAGATTGGCATTGATGTCCGGCAGCGGTTTTACAACGATATTCAGCAGCGAGATGCTGGCACAGTCATTAGCCGTTTCGTGCCGTACAAATATCGTCTGCGTTTGGTACGCGCTCGTGTTAACGTAGGAAGATGGATTGGAAATCTCGTTCTGTTCCAGTAAGGCATCGGTTTCTGTTTCGTAATATCTGACGGTGGCACCGAAGGGTCCTGTCAGGTTAAACTCGTAGAAACCGTCTTCAATACCATCGGTATCGCACTGTTCCGGCAAGTTAACAACCGGTGAGGGTAAAATGTTGGCTACCAGGTTAAGTCTGCTGAAATTCGAGCATCCGCTAACTGCGTTTGTGACTTTGACCACAATCTGCTGCGGGCTCGAAATGTTTGTATAAGCGTTGTTTAAGGGTGCGGCACCCGACTCGGCATCGGCAATCGTTTCGTAATATTCAAGTGAAATGTCTGTACTTCCATTCGTGAACATACTATCGGCCTGCGACAAATTAAAAAGCGTTATGCCATCTGGCGCAGGACCGGTATCGCATTGAACGAGGGTCTGGGTCACCACCGGCGGCAGCGGGTTAATATGTAAAGTCGTTTCGCCTGACTGTGATCCGCATACATTTCCTGCTTTACTTAACATAACGCGATATATATAACCATCCATTGCTGCCGAAACATTATTTATGGTCAGTGTCGCGGAATTTACTCCTGAATAAGTGGCGTTTTCGGGAAGGTCGGTAAAACTTATTTCGTTAGTAGAAACCTGCCATTGAAAAGCAACTCCTGCATTTGTCACTATTGAAAGGGAGGCGTTTTCATTTTCGCAGATAGTAATTTCTGAAGTTACATCGTCGATAATTTCAATCGGTACCGGCGTCAGGTAATTAGGATCGGGAAGCGTATATCCACCTGCGCCGGTGACCAAACCGTTGCTATTTACCGTAGGCGAAGTGGAATTTCCAAGATAGCCATTATTGTTCCCATCGATGAAGCCGGCCTCACGGACATCGCTGCATAAATCGCCATCACTATCGCTGTCTATCGCATTTATGATCCCGTTATTGTCTGTATCACTAATTTCAAAGTTCAATATTCCGCTATCAGGTGTGGTTTCGATGTTGTTTGCCAATCCGTTGCTCCCGAACGAAGGACTGGTCAATACTCCATTGTTGCTTGCCGAAGTCGTTCCTGATTCTATCACGTCGTAAATTCCATCGTTATCACTGTCGAGATCTAAAAAGTCGGGCACACCATCGGCATCGGAATCAGCAGGTGATATCCCGGTGCCAAATGCGTCGTCGAGACCGTTGCCGTCAGAATCTGTACCGGTTAACGGCGTATAGTTTTCGGCCTGCGATTCATACACATCAGGAATACTATCATTGTCGCTGTCGAAATCGAGATGATCATCGATGCCGTCGCCGTCAGAATCCCTCGGAATACAGGTTGCACGCAATCTGAAGGTCGCTTTGTTTACAGCCTCTGTAAGGTTGATGTGCGTTATTTTAATGCTGGTGGCAAGATAAGTTTGAAGTGAAAAAGTACCTGATCCGGGCGCAAGCGGTGTGGTGCTGTTTAATCTGAATCGGATTTCAAAAGACGTATGATGCGTTACACCACTTTCGTAAAAACCATCATAATTTGTGTCGATCAGCAACTGATTGTCGGGATTTAAAATGGTCAGCGTCTGCGAATTATCTGAATTGACAATAAACTCAGCATCTGCGTTCAATAAATCGGACGCAGCTGCAGTATCGACATAATCAAGCATTACGCTTGCAGGCTGACCGAAATTCACCTGATAGATTACTGAATTGCCGGGTCCTGCCGCTGTTTCGGTGACGAAATTTCCGTTTGAAAAACCCACAAAAGGGGTAGCGGCAACAGGGCCAGTAGCCGTTGGGAAACTCCCCGTGAAGGAATTCGTATAATCGCCAACGGCAAAGGTGCCGCTGAAAGGATTTGCCAGATTCAGATTCAGATTTCCATATGATTCATCGCAGTTCGTAATTCCGTCGTTGTCGTTGTCAATGTCGAAGTTATCGGCGGCACCGTCGTCGTCCATATCGGTTTCGCACACACTCACCGGAATTCGATCTGATTGCAGAGTTGTCCCACAAGCAGCGAGTGTAGCGGCCACGTAATAATATCCCGGTTGAGTGGGAATATATTCAAATGCTGTAGAAACCAGTTCATCGTTGTAAAACCATTCATACGTATCAAATCCCGCGGCTTCACTAACCGATAATTGAATGTTTGGCAGGCAGTCTGGCTGTGCCAGGTCAATTTGTTCAAAAGATATAGCCGGCTTAAATGTAAAACCCGAATAAAAACCGCCGAATGTCGCATTCACAAATGTCCCGTATGATGCCAGATAAAGCTGCGTGGTGGAGTAAACCGATACATTGCCGGTGAGCCCGGTAATCGTGTAGGTAACAAAGCCGGGTTTTCCAACCACATTAAGCGGGCCGTCGATGAAGATCCCGGACGGCAGGTCCGCCAGGGTGTATTCGACTCCGTCCAAAACGAAATCAATATCCGATCCCGCTTCGGTAACCAATGTCACGCGTCCGGTAAAAATTGTCGATCCAACTTGATTAACAAGTGGGATATTATCAATGATTTTCGGAGTTTGGCAGCTTAATGGCGGGACAAAAAACATCTCTTGGTTTGCCTGGTTGGGCTGGCTGTCATCACCGATGCCCTGATAGGCAAAAACATTTTTTGAAGTTCGTACGTACAAATTTCCGGCTGCTGAATATTGATTTCCTGTCAGTGCTACATATTCTCCTGCATCAATTGTGTAGGTAGATCCCGGATTTCCATTCAGAAAAATTTCTGTATCATCCTCATGAGCCACCAGTAAAACCCGCTCCACCGCGGCCATTCCGGTACTTTTGATGAAAATGTACTCTTTGCCGGTGCGCTCCGCTGGCACGGCCTGGTCGAAACCAAGGTCTATATTGCCCATTTCACCGTTTGTACCACCAAACGATCCACATGCCATTGCTATAGGTTTATCCGACTCAACGAGTGCGCCGATCAACGCATCCCGATTGTCCTCATGAGGACCCTGAACCGCCAGAATATAGCTTTCGCCGCTGTTTAAAGTGACCGTTACGGGAGTGCTATCAGAAAATTCATTATTTAAAAGTTGTATTCCGGGTTTTAAATTGCTGAAGGTGACCTGAGTGTTATTCTCTGTAGCCAAAACCGAAACAAATGTGTAATGGCTGGCGCTGTAAGCTGGCGCATCATTATTTGTCAACGCACCCACACGAAACTGCGTCCCTAAAGCGGCGAGCCCCTTCGACACCAGAGCGCCGGCGTGAAAACTGTTCGTAGCCATTACCCTAACCGTTACATACACCATGTCTTCTGCCTCAACTATGTAGCCTTTGTTGGCCAGCACATTATTTGTAAAACCGGAAGGAGCCATTAGTTGCGTGCCACTTCCGAATCCCACCGCATGCACATACGGAATATCACGTGAAACTGTACCATTGATAACCGCACCACCAATATTAATGATCCTGAAGTTAACCGGCGTCAGGCTGGGAGTGGAGATGTACAGAAATTGCTCGTCGGCAGAGATATTCTGCGAGTTCGACAGTGGCGGAATATAATGGGTTTTACTGAATTGTGCGTAACCTTTCAATGACAACAATATAAGTAACGCCAGTAATATCTTTTTCATTTAATAAAAGTACTAATAAAGCTTTATCTTTTTAATGCAAAATGACCTTTGATTGTGCGATCGTCTTCAAGATCAATTACAAACCAATAATCGGTGGCAGGCATTTCTCTACCATTAAAACGTCCATCCCAGCCAGCGCCAGCGCCTGTAAAGCTATACAGGAGTTTGCCATAGCGGTCATAAATATGGACTCGGCTCTCCGGTTGACGATGCAGGTACGGGATGTACCAGAAATCATTCCGGCCATCGCCATTCGGAGTGAAATAAGCCGGGTTATCCAAAACTAAAATCCCAATGGGTCCAACATCACCGCAGTTATTTGAATCCCGAATGTACACGTAATATTGTCCGGGCAACAAACCCGTGAAGAACGGATCCGTCTGGTAGTAGTCGCCGTCAAGTGAAAACTCATACGATCCGTTGCCGTTGTAATTTATCAGCACCGAATTACCATAACCCGAAAAATCGTTTATGTCAACCGATACAAATTCAGGTGCATCTGAGATGGTGATATTGAACGATTTAGTTGCGTAACATCCATTAGCATCAGTCACAGTTACGGTATATACACCGGCGTTCCCAATAGTGATTGTCGGCGTATTTTGCTGCGGCGTTGTATTCCATGAATAATTTGCAAATCCAGCAGGAGCTGAAAGTTGCAGCGTCGCATTTCCACATAAAGCAAAAGACTCATCAGCGAAGCCACTGGTACTAATAGAATTGACATCAAGTGTTACCGCAACGACACCGTAACAATCGGGACCATTAACAACTCGTGCATAAATAACCTGCTGATATGGCGTAGTATTACTGAAGTTGTTTCCAAGTACGTTGGTCTGGCTATAAGCGTCATTTGATGTCGCGTAATATTCCACTGTAAGACCGGGAGGTAAGCCGTCCAAGACCATTGCGTTGGCATCGGAAAGTAAAAAAGTTGAGTAACCATCGGAATCGGTATCGCAGACGGAAAGTTGGGGCTGGCCGGTAAACATGTTGTTGGATACTTCCAGATGGACTGTGGCATAGCTCCGGCACCCGTATTCGTTTGCGGCACTCGCAATTACCTGATCCGAAGTGCTGTTACTAAATGTAGAAGGGTTGGTAATCGGGTTTTGTGCATCTTGGGCATCGGCGAGTGAGAGATACTACGTAATTGGCCCGATGTCCGAATTCGCAATCACATTATCGAGAATCGTCAGATCAAATGTGGTGATGCCGTCATTATCGCTGTCGCACTGAACAATTGTCGAAGGATCGGTTAAGACTGGCGGGGCAGCATATTCAATGATGATTTCGCCTGTAGAGGTACACGCCGACGCATTCAGAGTGATATCGACAGAATAAGTGCCCGGCGACGTAACTGTATATAAAGGCCCGGTTTCTCCAGGAATGATGACGTTGTTTTGATACCAAGTGTAGGCCGTTCCCGCGGGATCGGTCGCGTCGAGTTGAAGCGTTTCCCCGTCACATAAAGGGTTGTTTGTTGACAGAAGCCGGTCAGGTCCAAGATCTTTTTCAATTTTAAAGCTTCCGCCACCGAGAAAGATTGCAGAATCGTAGAGGTTGTTTCCCTGATCCGCGACGACCAACTTGATATGGTAAAGCTGGTTTGGTATGACTGTAGCTTCGGCCGTCATTATCACCGTTTGCCCGTTGAAGTTCGTCGGATGCTCATAGGAATTAAATCCGCCAAAATATTGAGCATTTGCTGCAGGGCAAACGGTCCCGGCACCACGAACGGTGTTTACTTTTACAGGAATGTTGGTATTTGGGATGACCGCAAGGTTTTGATATGGACCGGTCGAGTTTGCTTCACGTAGCAAAAAAACAAATCCGTCGGTGTAGCTGCATTGATTGGGTGAAGGATTAGTCAGATATTGTTCGGAGGCGAATATATAATCAAAACTGATCTTATTTCCGAGCGGCAAAAAATCGAATTCGAGAACCGTGGCATTTATAGAATTGTTTACATTCAGAGCCTGTTCAAGATCATTGTCTCCCGGCCAGGAGCTGGGCCCTTCGCTAAGGATCCCGCTGTTCGGCCCGACTGCCGATGTCGCTTTACCGGTGCTTAAAATAATGCCTTCCGCAAATGGAAAGTTGCTTCCGTTGGCCGAAAAATACCCAAAACTGTTGCCGCTGCCTGAGTTCCAACTGTTTGAGACCGTGATGTTTGAGACGTTGGCGCAGGAATTTGCCACCAAAACATCCTGGACAAGTTCAACGGTGGTCAGGTTCTCGCTGACTGCAATATATTGTGCATTGGCGGTGATATTCGCAACACAGATACACGCCAGCAGAGATAGAAATTTGACCACATTCATAGCATCCGCAAAGATACTACAAATCTCGTTTTTTAAGGATTTTGTATGACATTAACACGAAAATAACAGTCCACACCAGCACGATCGCAATTGACGATAAATGCACGCTGTAATCCTTTACATTAGCCACTCCGCCTATTGTTGTTTCAATGTTCTTTATCACCGATAATCTTGTGATTGGCTCTACAATAAGGTTGCTCATCGATTCGAGTGGAAGAAATTTCGTAAAATTCCGGTCGTCATCATTTTCAGGGAACACCTTATAATTCAGCAGGCCTATTACAATGCCCTCGATGATATTCCAGACAAAAAGAAATCCTATCGCAAAAGCCGAACGTTTGACCAAAATGCCGAGAAATAAACAGAAACTGAAAAACCCGGTAAGTTTTATGAAGTAGGCCAGCAGGTACTCGAGATCCGCGAAAATTATCGACGGCTCGGTGTAGGCCGAGAAGCTTAACCCCAAAATGAGTGACATAATAAACACGAACACAGTCGATCCTGCCGCGAATAATACAACTGTCAGAAATTTTGACAGTATGAACTCTTTTTTGCTCATGCCGTCGATCAGGTTCTGCTTCTGGGTTCAGTAACTGTATTCGTTGGCGAACATCGAAACTATAACGATAGCCAGGAAAAGTTTTAAAATGGCCGCGATATACGTGTTGAAATGCCATATATACGGA
>CAZLWZ010000061.1:0-7973 GCA_964563275.1 uncultured Flavobacterium sp. | reverse complement strand
AACTTGCTTCCATTTTTTTGTACCATTCCCAGATGTCGTGATGCTTAATTGGAAAGATTACAAAGCGGTTTTTATTTTCTTGTAGAATCGGTTCAGTTACTGACATGGTATCGAATAATTTTTATCGGATTTTAACAAATATTTAAGTTTCGTCGTGCATACAAAGATTGACAATTATGCCGGTTTAAAAAAGTCAAACTTATTCACAATCGGGCGTAGTTTTTAACAACGCGACATTATTTACGAGTAAAGTCATGAAGCAGTAAAATATTGATTATCAATTGAATAAAATAAGGACAAAATAAAAATCCCTTTGTTTAAAGGGATTGTGCGGAGTGTTGATTCTGATGCTTAGCGCTGCCCGACGGGGTTCGATTTCAATTCTTCAGCCACTTTTTCGAGTTCCATATACCAGTCGGCGCCAAACTTTCTAATCAGAGCTTCTTTAACAAATTTATATACCGGAACTTCGAGTTCTTTTCCGAGCGAACAAGCATCGTCGCAAATTTCCCATCGGTCATAATTTACCGCTGCAAACTCTGAAAAATCCTTGACCCGGATTGGATAAAGATGGCACGAGACAGGTTTCTTCCAATCGATCAGTCCCTGATTGTACGCCTGTTCTATTCCGCACAATGCAGTCTTTCCGTCAAATATGACGTACGCACAGTCTTTGTCGTCGATGAGCGGGGTTTCGAGTTCGCCGTCGGTTCCTGTTGTCCAGGTCCCCTGCGCTTCAATTGCCGCGATTCCCTCTTTGCGCAGGAACGGTTTCACTACGGGGTAAATAGATTCGAGGATGGCGGTTTCATCAGCACTCAGTGGCGCGCCCGCATCGCCATCAACACAGCATCCGCCTTTGCAGGCTGACAAATTACATACGAATTCCTTCTCGAGAATGTCTTCCGACACAATGGTTTTACCTAGCTGAAACATTTTGCAAAGATAATCCGCAGAATCGGTTTCGCGCTGTTAAAACGGCAATTATTTAATCGGAGTAAAATTGGCACCCGCAATTCGATCGCCTTCTTAAAACACTGGCACCTACAATATTAAAAAGTCCAAGTCAGTAAATCAAATTAAAGTTAAAAAACGGGAATTGCGGATTAATTGAAATATTTTTGCCGCCTTAAAACTGCGTTATGCTGCATTTGGACCTGCGTGAGATCGTTACCGTTGCGATGGTATTGTTTGCCGTTATCGACATCGTCGGATCGATTCCTATCATTATTGATTTACGCTCTAAACACGGAGTCATTGAATCGGAAAAAGCGTCGATCGTAGCCGCAGTTATAATGATCGTATTTCTGTTTGTTGGCGAAGAAGTTTTGCATTTAATTGGCATTGACGTAAATTCATTTGCGGTTGCCGGTGCTTTCGTCCTGTTCTTCCTTGCGCTCGAGATGATATTGGGCATCAGGTTATATCGCGATGAAGAGGCGAGTTCAGCTTCGATAGTTCCTATTGCGTTTCCGCTGATTGCGGGAGCCGGAACGATGACCACACTGCTTTCGTTGCGTGCGGAATATCACGCTACCAATATCATTATCGCCATACTCCTAAACATCATCGTTGTATATGGGGTATTGAAATCCTCCGACAAAATCGAAAAACGTTTGGGCAAGAATGGTCTCGGAGTCATCCGCAGGGTCTTCGGCGTGGTTTTACTGGCAATTGCTGTTAAATTATTTGCAGCGAATGTTAAAGGTCTGTTCGTATAAATGTATTTTGTTTAAATTCACCCCACTATATTTTTTATCTAAATCAAATGAAAATTTTTACCTCCATTTTGGTTTTTCTTGCGCTTTCGTTAATCATTTTTAATATAACACTTCTCGACTTCAGCAACCTTCTTCAGGGCGACAGTCTTGTGGCGTTGATTGGAATTGCCGCATCTTTTTGTGCGATTTTGATATTGCTGATTTTCAGGATGTCTAAGCTGATAGAAGAAAAGACAAGAAGTCATTAAGATGTACGATTGTTTAATTATCGGTGGCGGTGTCGCTGGCGTGTCGTGCGCACTTGTGTTGGGATCGGCACATAACAAGCATTTCGTGGCCGACAAGAGAATCGGAATCATCACACATCAGAAGGCCTCGTCACTGCAACAGGCGTTATTTAACAACGCATACGGCATTCCCGCAGGAAAAACAGGGGCAGAACTACTTAAAGAAAGCGTAGCCCAGCTTTCAACACTTTATCCTCACATTGAGCAGATCCCAAAGGAAAAGGTATGCAGCATTGAAGGCTCGTATCCGGAATTCACTGTTGTCACCAATAAAAACACATATTCTGCAAGAGTCCTTGTCATTGCGGCGGGCTATGCAAGCGCGTTTGATATACCCGGTTTGATGGAGTATGCTGAGCCGCATCCGAAGGCGGCACCGGAAAAAAACCGGATTTGGCTACGGAATGTTGATCATAAAGTCGCCGACGGAATTTATGTGGCAGGCAATCTGGCCGGATGGCGCAGCCAATTATCGATCGCCGCAGGTAGTGGCGCATCGGTTGCAACAGATATTCTGACGCTCTGGAACAACGGAATGCATTCGCACAGCCACGATAAGATCTAGCGATTCTCGTGCACCGCTTCAATCATCTTATCTTCTTCTAAAATAATCTCGTAGTACTTAGCTTCACCGTAAAGTTGGCGCGCAAATTCGGCTTTAAGGAACCTTTTCACCAGCTCTTTACCGTGATTCAGCTTCAGCATAAGGCCGTTTGAACGAAGATACGATTGGAAATTGTTAAAATACAGATCGGTATTATCCATGTGCGAAATAAATTCGGCATATGGCATTTTCTTGTACTGATCGCGTTTATTGTCCAATTGTTCAAAAGCGAAGTAGCTCACCGCGCCCGATTTCATCAGGTAAGCAATTCCCTCGTCGCCATGCTCTACTTCAAGAGGTACAAACACATCGGGTACGATACCGCCGCCGCCGTACACTATTTTACCTTTTGGTGTTTTGAATTGCAGAGTATCGGCAATACGGATGCTGTCTTTTGAATACAATTCGCCGCTGGCAAACCGTTTGTCGAAATCCCTGAAATAATCATCAGAACCGGACTGATACGATTTCTGAATCGACCGTCCCGTTGGGGTATAATATCTTGCAATTGTTAATCTTACAGATGAACCGTCGTTAAAGGTCATTTCACGTTGTACGAGCCCTTTGCCGAACGATCGTCGCCCTACGATGAGTCCGCGGTCATTATCCTGAATAGCGCCGGCAAGAATTTCACTTGCTGAAGCCGAATTTTCGTTGATCAGCACAAACACTTTCCCATTTTCGAAACTACCATCGGCAGTTGCAAAGGTCTTGTCGATCCTTTCTTTTTTATTTTTGGTAAAAACGATTAACTGATCTTCGGTCAGAAAGTCGTCGGCAATTTCAACAGCTTTTTCAAGATAGCCACCGCCATTGTCCCGCAGATCCAGCACCAGCGAATTCGCTCCTTTAGCTTTTAAGGTCTGAAGAGCAGAATCGAATTCGTCGTAAGTGGTTTCAGCAAACCTGTTTATTTTAATATACCCTGTTGTCGCATCAAGCATAAGCGCGGCATCGACACTCTTAATTGGCACTATGTTGCGCCGAACCACGAATTTTAATTTTTTATTTTCACTTTTCCTGAAGACTGTGAGCGCTACTTTAGAGTTTATCTCGCCTTTTAACTTTGCAAAAAGGCTGTCTGTAGGCAAATCGCGGCCGTAGAGTTTATCGTTATCGGCAAATAAAATACGGTCGCCTGACTGGATACCAGCCTTTTCGGACGGACCTCCCTCAATTGGCATTATGACCGCCACGGTATCTTTATACATGTAAAAATTAACCCCGATGCCCACGAAATCACCTTTCATGCTTTGCGCGACTAGTTCATGCTCGCTCGGCGGAATATACACCGAATGCGGATCGAGTGCCGCCAGGATTTCGTTGACAGTTACCTCGACAATTGAATCGGTGTTTACCTCATCGACATATTCACGCTCGATAAAATCGATAAGTTTATTCAGCTTGTTCTTACTGTTACTGGACGACACCGAAATGCCGCTGGTCGGAAAATCGAGTATTCCTCCCAGAACAACCCCTATTGCCAAAGCGCCGAAAATTAAAATCGGCAAATAAATATATTGTCTTTTCATTAGTTTAAATCCGGGATATACTCCACCTCTACTCCTGCTTTCACTAAAAAATCCAATCCCGAATCGTCCCTGTAGCCGCTGTGGTACACGACGCGTTTTATACCCGATTGATGGATGAGCTTACTACATTCCCGGCACGGAGACAGCGTGATATAAAGCGTCGCGCCCTCGCATGATTGCGTCGAACGCGCCACCTTTAGGATTGCATTGGCTTCGGCGTGAAGGACGAACCATTGAGTCAGTCCCTGTTCGTCTTCACAACAATTTTCAAAACCGGATGGCGTACCGTTGTAACCGTCCGAAATGATCATTCGGTCTTTTACAATGATTGCTCCAACCTGCCGTCGTTTACAATATGACAGTAAACTCCATTCCCGTGCGATCTTGAGATAAGCTTTGTCGTATTTATTAAGTTTTTTTTCTTTCATTATCTGTTCCAAATCTCACTTTCTATTATCATCGGCACCACGACCCCAATTACAAATGCCGACGAAACCAATGTGAAATCGCGACGCGAAAACCTGAAAAACGTTTGTACGACGTATGACAATATCAGGACTCCGATCACGACAATTATCTGCGCGACTTCAATTCCGAGTGCAAATTCCAATAGTGGCAGCATTTTCTCTGACGGGCTTCCGGCCAGGACCGATTTAAAATAATTCGAAAAACCAAGCCCATGGATGATTCCGAAAAACAAGGTAATCGCACCTACAACGCCAACACTTTCCTTACCTGCTTTTTTACCTGCTGTGAATATATTATAAAGTGCCGTGGCCAGAATTGTAATCGGAATTAAAAATTCTATCAGACCTGCATCTATAAGCACCAGGTTATAAACCGACAGGATAAGCGACACCGTGTGGCCTAATGTGAAAATCGTTACCAGTATCAGCACCCGCTTCCAATCTTTAAATGTATACGGAACAGTTAAAGCTATCAAAAACAACACATGGTCATACGCATTAATATCCAAAACGTGCCTGAGGCCGATTTGAAAATAAATCCAGAAGTCTGACATTTTTATAAATATTATGTTTGGTCATGTAAACTTACGATTTATTTTGAAAAAGGCGGGGGAGCGTACCGATACCTACCAACGTGGAATGATTTCATTTGTTGGATGCGCATAAAAGTTTTCAGAAAGATTTAATATAAAAATTTGAAATACGGCTATATTTGCAGAACAACAAAACATCACAATATGTCATTTTCAGATTTGTTCGACAGCGAATTTAAAACCAGAAATAAAGGCCATTTTTCGGCAATGGTGCGGGTAGCACTGACCGACGGCACAATATCAGACGAAGAAAAAGCTTTTCTTGACAAACTGGCGGGCAAGCTTGAAATCTCTGCGTCGGAATATGAGGAAATCCTGGAGAACCCCTTAAAATACCCGATAAATCCGCCATACCTGCATACACAGCGTCTCGAGCGACTTTTTGACCTTGCGCGCATCGTTCACGTAGACCCTCATCTTGGGAATAAGCAGGAATTGCTGCTGCGCCGGTTCGCGCTTGCTTTAGGATTTACCCCTGGCAATGTAAACTACATCGTGGATAAGGCATTGAATCTTGTAAGCCAGGAAGTGGATCTCGAAACTTTCCTTTATGAGATGCAAAACATGAACAGATAAAAAAATGCCTCGGTTTCCGGGGCATTTTTAAAAATTATCCAGCCATAAACTCCTCGGCTTTTTCTACCATTTTCCGGCAGCCGCAAAAGAAAGGTACGCGTTGATGTAACTCGGTTGGCTTGATATCCATTATCCGGTTGAATCCGTCCGATGCCTTGCCTCCGGCTTGCTCCACTATAAATGCCATTGGGTTACATTCATATAATAGCCTTAGTTTTCCATTTGGTGCCTTTGCACTCGGGGGATAAATGTATATGCCGCCTTTGATCATATTGCGGTGAATATCGGAAACCAGACTCCCGATATAGCGTGACGTATATGGCCTGTCACCTTCTTCGGTCTGGCAATATTTGATGTAATTTTTTACCCCTTGAGGGAAATGGACATAATTACCTTCATTAATTGAATATATATTGCCGTCCTCTTTAAACTTCATGTTTGGGTGCGACAGATAAAATGTACCTATAGCGGGGTTCAGGGTAAATCCGTTAACACCATGACCTGTGGTATAAACAAGCATTGTTGACGTTCCGTATATCACATATCCTGCCGCCACCTGACTTGTGCCCGGTTGCAGAAAATCGTCAAGTGTAACGGGCGTGCCAACAGGCGTGATTCTCCGATAAACCGAAAAGATCGTACCGACTGAAACATTCACGTCGATATTTGAAGAACCGTCAAGCGGATCCATCAACACGACGTATTTGTTGTTATGGCAGTTGTCGGTTCCGGCGACGGTGATGTATTCGTCATTTTCTTCCGAAGCAATACCACAAACGATTTCCCGGTTAATCAGTGTTTGAATAAAAACTTCATTGGCATATACATCCAACTTCTGCTGATCCTCTCCCTGGATATTTCGTTCACCCGCAGCGCCTACGATATCTACAAGACCGGCTTTATTGACTTTATAATTAACCACTTTGGCCGCGAGCCGGATCGAGTTAATGATCCTTGACAGTTCCCCTGATGAAAATTTAAACTCTTCCTGCTTTTCAATAATAAATTCCCCAAGGGTTTTGTGGCGCTCTTCCATAGCTATATCGTTGTAGTTTACGGACAAATATCGGGTTTTTTATTGCAATTGAAATCATGTTTATATACTTTTTGGATTTGTATATTTGTCAGCTACACACTATTCCTATAATATGAAAATAAGACCGGGTGAAGAAGCCGATATGCCGGCAGTGCTCGAACTGATTGTCGAACTCGCTGTGTTTGAAAAAGAACCAACGGCCGTTGTGATCACGGCTGAAGATCTGCAAAGAGACGGTTTCGGTGCAAATCCGTTGTTCAGAACGTTTGTAGCCGAGGCAGACGGCAAAATCGTGGGCGTGGCGCTGTTTTATCATCGATATTCCACCTGGAAGGGGAAGACAATCCATCTTGAAGATTTAATTGTGACTGAGAAGTACAGAAAAACGGGAATCGGAAAAGCCCTGTATCGTGCTATTATACAACAGGGAAAGGACGAAAATGTTCGGCGGATCGAGTGGAATGTGCTGGATTGGAATACACCTGCAATAGATTTTTACAAGGAGACAGGAGCTAAAATTATGGATGACTGGCTAGTGGCGCAAATGGATGAAACCGGCATCGACAATTTCCTGAGAAAAAAATAGCCACAAAGACAGTGGTACCCAATTCGATTTTATGAAAATATTCAAATTTGGCGGAGCTTCGGTAAAGGACGCCGACGGGATTAAAAACGTATGCGACGTTCTTCAAAAAACCGGGCATAATGATTTGCTATTAATCGTTTCTGCAATGGGTAAAACAACCAATGCACTTGAAACGGTGCTGCATGACTATTTTGCTAAATCACCGGCGCTTAAATCGTCAGTTCAGGAAGTCCGCAAATACCACAATCAGGTTTTGATGGATCTTTTTGAGGACGAATCGCACGAGGTCTACACTCTCGTCAATAAACATTTTGCCGATCTTGAATATTTCCTAAAGTCAAATAAGTCGCCCAATTTCAATTTCGTTTATGACCAGATTGTTGGCTTCGGCGAACTGCTTTCCACTACCATCCTTGCTCAATATCTATCGATCTGCGGACTCAAACCTAACTGGATCGATGTTCGGAGTTTTATTAAAACCGACAGTACGTACCGTGATGCCAACGTGGACTGGGAGGCGACTCAGACGGCGATTTCGAAAAATATAAAAAGAAAATCGCTGAACATAACG
>CAZLWZ010000060.1:0-8079 GCA_964563275.1 uncultured Flavobacterium sp. | reverse complement strand
TTTTTTTAGAAGTGATTGATGTTTTTATATATTTGCCGCAAATAGTAAACACTTTGCACACATGCCGAAATTCATTTTACTAAGCTGGCTGCTACTGGTTGGTTACTCAAATGTCGCGACAGCACAATATGGTTTTTCGCATGAAATTGGGGCAATCGCGGGACCTGTTTGGTTTCAGTCGGATTATGGTGAGCGGCATGATTTTTCTACAAATTCCGGCAATATGGGGTACGGCATCGGAATCATACACTACCTCAATTTTTCTTACAAAGCAGAATGTAATTGTTACACCCCTGAGACGTATTTTAACGACCATTTTAAACTGCGAAGCGAGTTGTCGTATAACAAAACCGACCTTCAGCATTTTGGACAATGGACAGAAGGGACTTCCGCATGGTCGCAGCAACTTAAAGCTATGCGCGGAAGCACGGCTGTAACAAATATCGGGATGCAACTTGAGTATTTTCCTTTCAGTATTCGCGATTTCACTGCCCAAAATGGTGCCTTGGCCCCTTTTGTTTCATTAGGTGCGCAATTTAGCTTCTACGATCCTTCTTCATATTCTGTTCTCAGCGATGGCGTGTTGGGAGAAGATCCAACCATTACCCCTGTAAAGTATTTTGATGCTTTCGACCGCCAGGGAGGCTCCACATGGTCAATAGTTACGAGTATCGGCACACGTTATAAACTCACCGAACTGTCAGACCTTATGGTTGATATGCGATTGCAATATTATTTCTCAAACTGGGTAGATGGTTTAAGTCCGGATCCAAAACTTCACCCTGAAAACAAAGCCAATGACTGGCTCGTATGGTTGAATTTTGGCTACATTTATTATTTACAATAAAAGCATCTTTATAATAAAAAGCCCGTTCTATTCGAACGGGCTTTTTATTATGCCTCAAATGCCTGTCGAAGATCGGCTATTAAATCATCGCCATCTTCAACTCCTACACTTAACCGGATCAGATCGTCACTGATGCCAAGTTCACGTCGCTTCTCTTCAGGAATCGAGGCATGGGTCATCAGCGCGGGATGATTTGCAAGCGACTCGACTCCGCCAAGAGATTCAGCAAGCGTAAACACTTTTAAACTTTCCAGAAATTTGACCGAATCGGCTTTTGCGCCGCTTTTAAAGGTAAAGGTTACCATTCCGCCAAATCCTGTCATCTGCTTTTTCGCAATGTTATGAAACGGATGAGTGGCCAGACCCGGATAGTACACCCTTTCGACTTTCGGGTGCGTACGGAGGAATTCGGCTACTTTTTCGCCGTTTTCGCAATGTCTTTGCATCCGAAGCGCCAACGTTTTGATTCCGCGAAGCACCAGAAAGCTATCCATCGGTCCTAAAGTCGCTCCGGTGGCGAATTGCTGGAAATGTAGCTGCTCGCCCAGCTCCGCATCTTTAATGATCAGAGCCCCCGCGATCACGTCTGAATGACCTCCCAGATATTTCGTTGCCGAATGCATTACAATATCGGCCCCAAGATCGAGCGGCTTTTGCAGGTATGGCGTTGCGAATGTATTATCGACTGCAAAAAGAATATTTCTTGCTTTTGTTATTTTCGAAATTGCACCAATATCGGCGAGTTTCATCAGCGGATTTGTAGGTGTTTCAACCCATACCAGTTTTGTGTTTTCATTGATGAGAGATTCGAATTTCGCAATATCATTCATATCCACGAAATGAAAAACAATGCCGGAATCTTTATATATCCGTGTAAACATTCGATAAGTTCCGCCGTACAAATCGTCCATGGCTATAATTTCATCACCGGCCTTAAAAGTCCGAAGCAAACAATCAGTCGCTGCGAGTCCGGAAGAGAATGCCAGTCCACGTGCGCCATTTTCGATGCTTGCCAATGCGCTTTCCAATGCTGTCCGGGTCGGGTTTGCCGCACGGCTATATTCATAGTCGCCCAAAGGTTGCCCCGGTGACTTTTGCACGTAAGTAGATGTTTGAAATACCGGTGGCATTACTGCGCCGGTTTCGGGTTCGTGATGCTGCCCCCCATGGATAACTTTTGTGTTAAACTTCATATAATTGATTTTTAGGATCGTGTTTAATTGGACAAATTTACCTTTTCTTTATTCCTGTACCAACCCAAACATGAGCTTTGTATATAATTAACAACAAAATGAGAAACCTTTTTACAGCGGCCATCCTTCTACTGTTTTTAACAGGATGCAAGAAAGAAGTCGAGTTTACACAGCAGCGATTTGAAAAAAAAGAACCAAACTGCGCTGCACAGTGTCCCGAGGTATTAATAGAAGTTCCGGTCGCCGGAGGAGCAAAGGTGGCTTCTGATAGCATCAACAGCAAAGTATTCGCAGTCACCAAAGAAATCCTTTACTTTGGCGAAATACCATACGAAGCGAAAAGCTATGAGGAATTAGCATCATCATTCATGGAATCTTATGAAAGGATGAAAGCAGAACATCCTGAAGACACTTTTGGGTGGATCGGAAAAATTGAAGGGAAAATCGGTTTTAACTCGGACAAGCTTATAAACATCGTAATCGACTCCTACATGTTTACCGGTGGCGCACACGGCTATAGCGGCACCAGGTCGTTGCTCTTCGAAGCTTCGACGGGTAAAAATATCACGTATGAAAAGCTATTTAAAAATGTAGAAGAGTTCAGAAAATTTGCGGAAAAAAGGTTCAGGGAAAAATTTACTATTCCCGAAGGTGAAGGAATAAACTCGACCGGGCTGATGTTTGAAAACGACCGGTTTGTCCTGCCACAAAACATTTTCATTAAAGAAGACGGAATTCTACTGCTCTACAATACGTACGAAATTGCGTCGTACGCGGAGGGGCAGCAGCAGCTTTTTATACCGATGGATCAGGCACAGGAGTTCCTTAAGTTTTAAATAAATTTGATGATGCTCATGATTACTCCAACGTGTATAGCTTCATGGTAATTGTTGAATTCGATTGCTTCACGAACATTTTTAAGTTCAAAGCCGCTCATGGTTACAAAAGGCGTAAAAGATTTAAAAATGCCATCGTGTAGATCCTGTCGCGTTCGATAAACCGGCTCAAATAATAAACTCTTCACAATATCTAGTTCCTGCTGTCCGATATACCGTTCAGGTTTTGTTCCCCGTTTGTAGATTTGATCCATTTCCGGTGGCACATTTATCCCGAGACCGGACAGCCGGTACGCGAGCCGCTGCTGCGTTACGATGATATGCCCGATGTTCCAAATCACATTGTTATTAAATCCTACCGGAATTTTGTTCAGCTGATCTGGTGTGTACTGCTGCAATATCTGCGCTAATATATTTCGGTTTTTTAAAGTGATTTCGAACGTTTGCTGCATCGTTAATTTTTTATAAAAATAGTTATTCCACATGAAATGCGGTTCCTTTGCATCGTCAAACAAAAAGATAATGGATAAAATTTACTACCTCGCATCTTGCGATACATGCCGCAAGATCATAAAGTCGCTTCCCTCAAACAACCTTGTATTTCACGATATCCGGCAGGAACCGCTGACAGAATCGGAGCTCGAGCAGATGAAGGCACTTTCAGGGAGCTATGAAGCATTATTTAGTAAGAAAGCCCAGCTCTACAAGTCGCTTGGACTGAAAAACCAGCAACTTTCAGAAGATGATTATAAAAAATACCTGCTTCAGCATTACACCTTTCTAAGCCGGCCCGTCTTTGTTATCGGTGGCAAAATTTACATCGGCAGCAGCCAGAAAAACATCAACGAAGTTAATTCAGTCCTGGGATAATGTCAAAGCGCAATTTTGCCCTGGTAGGAGCCACGTTGGTTTCGATCATCTACGGGATGACATTTACAATCGCAAAAGACGTGATGCCGCAATATGTGCAGCCATACGGCTTCATCTTAATTCGCGTCGCTGTCTCGGCATTGCTGTTTTGGATCGCCGCATATATCATGAACCGGTCACGCCTGGTGCCAGTACAACCTATCGCAACAGCCGATTTTCCACGCATCGCTGCTGCCGCATTTTTCGGTGTTGCGCTGAATATGCTTACCTTTTTCAAAGGCTTGAGCTATACTTCACCTATATCGGCCTCGGTGATTATGGTTACCACGCCTATAATCGTATTAATCTTGTCGGCGATTCTGCTAAAGGAACGAATGCTGAAGCGCAGTGTCTTTGGGATCGTACTTGGTCTGGCAGGAACGGCGATGCTGATTATGTATGGTAAATCGGTTGGCAGCGCACCGAATGCGACACTGGGAAATTTTCTGGTGTTTGTCAATGCCGTTTCATACGGACTTTACCTGATCACCGTAAAGAGGCTGATGGATAAATACAACGCGTTCAATTTTGTCAAATGGATCTATCTGTTCGGTTTAATAATGGTGCTTCCGTTCGGGTGGAGCGAACTCCACGAAATTGAATGGTCGGTAATACCTGGTGGCATCTGGCTAAAAATAGCTTTCGTCCTAGTCCTTTCGACATTTGTGACATACCTGCTGAACCTGGTGTCGATGCGTGAACTCAAACCAACGACCATAGCCGTATTTATATATCTGCAACCGGTTTTTGCCGCCATTTTTGCGATCGGATTAGGCAAAGATCATCTGACGTGGGTTAAAATCATATCGGCTATTGTCATTTTTACAGGCGTGGCATTGGTCACCAGCAAAAAAAGTCCTAAAGCGGCGCCGTAAGGGTTATTTCGCCGAAACACTCGATAACCTTACTGTTTTTAGTACTTTTGTAGCCATTACATTTTTTATATGATACAATCAATGACAGGGTTTGGTAAAGCGTCATTGCAATTACCTTCCAAAAAAATCACCGTCGAAATAAAATCACTTAACAGCAAAGGTCTTGATTTAAACGTCCGAATGCCTTCGGTTTATCGTGAAATGGAACTGGGCGTGCGAAATCAGGTTGCAGGCGCACTCGAACGCGGCAAGATCGATGTTTCGATATTCGTCGAAACCACGACTGAACAAACCTCCACTAAAGTCAACGTCCCTATCGTAAAAGCATATATCGCGCAACTTCGGGAAGTTTATGCTGAAGCCGATGAAACCGAATTGATGAAAATGGCGGTACGCATGCCCGACGCACTAAAAACCGATCGGGATGACATTGATGACGGCGATTGGGATGAAATTCAGACGGTGATCGATGAGAGCCTCAAAAACATCAAGTCATTCCGCATTGCTGAAGGCACAGCGCTTGAAAAGGAGTTCCTGCACCGCATTGCCAATATTATGACGATGATGAACGAAACTGCCTCACTTGATGGCGAACGAATTAAAACCGTAAAGGCAAGGCTTTTGGCAGCCATCGATGAGCTTAAAGTAACTTTAGATGAGAACCGGTTTGAACAGGAACTGATTTTTTACCTTGAGAAGTATGATATTACGGAAGAAAAAGTCCGCTTGGAGAACCACCTGAATTATTTTATCGAAACAATGGCAGGAAGCGAGGCCAATGGCCGCAAACTTGGCTTCATCGTTCAGGAAATGGGCCGCGAGATCAACACGATGGGATCGAAGTCGAATCATTCGCAGATGCAGAAACTGGTCGTGCAGATGAAAGACGAACTGGAAAAAATAAAGGAGCAAGTTCTCAACGTGCTGTAATTGTCTCAAAAAAAATAAATGAAGAAAGGTAAGTTAATAGTCTTTTCGGCGCCGTCAGGATCCGGTAAGACCACTATAGTAAAACATTTGCTCGGAATCGACGAACTGAACCTCGAATTTTCGGTTTCGGCAACATCGCGCGAGGCACGAGGAGATGAAGTTGACGGAAAAGACTATTATTTTATTTCGATACAAGATTTCAAAAAGCATATAAAAGGAGAGGACTTCCTGGAATGGGAAGAAGTATACCGGGATAATTTCTACGGAACCCTTAAAAGTGAGATTGAACGAATCTGGGCCAAAGGAAAACATGTAATTTTTGATATCGATGTTGCGGGCGGCCTTCGCATAAAAAGCAAATTTCCCAAAGAAACTCTGGCCGTCTTCGTCAAACCGCCGAGCATCGACGAACTCAAAATCAGATTAAAAAAACGCTCTACCGAATCAGACGATAAGATTAATATGCGTATTGCAAAAGCATCGGTTGAGCTGGCGACGGCTCCGCAATTCGACAAAATCATCAAGAATTACGATCTTGAAATCGCAAAAGAAGAAGCTTACAGGTTGGTCAAAGAGTTCGTCCAGTCGTAATAGCGCCAGTTAAAAGTAATAATATGAACATCGGGTTGTATTTCGGGACATTCAATCCAATTCACGTTGGACATTTGATTATCGCCAATCATATCGCCGAATATTCGGGGCTGGATCAGGTATGGATGGTCGTCACACCACACAATCCGCTAAAGAAAAAAGCTACTTTACTCGATGATTACCAACGGCTGGAACTGGTTCACCTGGCGACACAGGATTTTACGAAAATCAGACCATCCGATATCGAATTCAAGCTGCCGCAGCCAAACTACACCACACATACGCTCGCGCATTTACGCGATAAATTTCCACAGCACACCTTCTCCTTGATTATGGGCGAAGACAATCTTAAGTCACTTCACAAGTGGAAGAATTACGAGTTTCTGATGTCAAACCACCGGATTTTCGTATATCCGCGAATCTCATCTGAAATTGATGAACAAACCTTAAGCAGCCATCATAACGTGCAAATAATCGACGCACCTGTTGTCGAAATATCATCCACTTTCATACGCGAAAATATCAAAGCCGGAAAAAATGTAAGACCAATGCTCCCAGAAAAAGTATGGTCATATATCGACGACAATAACCTGTACCGAAATTAAAATCTTAACGTTCTTTTATTAATGTTCCCGCACCTGCGTAGTTAACTTTATGCCTAATAAACATTTGTTATGAACAACTTTGAATTATATAATCCTACAAATTTAATTTTCGGCACTGGGCAGATGGCCAAACTAAGCAAGCTGATTCCTGCCGGCTCCAGGATCATGCTCGCGTATGGCGGCGGAAGCATTTTTAAAAATGGCATTTACGATCAGGTAACGACTGCACTTACGGGATACGAAATAACTGAGTTCGGCGGAATCGAAGCAAATCCCAGATTTGAAACGCTGATCAAAGCAGTCCAAATTATCCGCGAAAAAAATCTTGATTTCATTCTTGCCGTCGGGGGCGGATCAGTGATCGATGGCACGAAGTTTATATCGGCCGCTGTGAAGTTCGAAGGGAATCCGCTCGATATATTGACAAAGCGATTACTATTGACTGATGTTACAGCGACATTACCGTTTGGAACGGTTTTGACCTTGCCTGCTACCGGAAGCGAAATGAATTCGGGTGCGGTAATCACTGTTGATGCGACACAGGAAAAACTGACATTTGGCGGAAGCGCGCTGTTTCCCCGATTCTCGATCTGCGATCCTACTGTTGTGCGCTCGTTGCCGGAGCGCCAGATTCAGAATGGCGTTGTCGATGCTTACATGCATGTGCTGGAGCAATACCTTACCTACAAACATGACGCTTTACTTCAGGACAGGATTGCCGAGGGCATCTTGCAGACGCTGATACAAGTTGGTCCCGAGGTGGTGAAAAGCCCGGATGATTATGTATTGGCGTCAAATTTTATGTGGTGCTGCACCATGGCACTGAACGGCCTACTGAACAAAGGTGTACCAACCGACTGGGCAACGCATATGATCGGTCACGAACTTACGGCGCTGTATAACATCGATCACGCTCGAACATTGGCCATTATAGCTCCGCGGCTTTATCAGGTGATGTTTGAAACAAAAAAAGAAAAATTGGCCCAATACGGACGACGGATTTTTAATCTCGAAGGTGATGACGATCACGTCGCAGAGAAAGCAATTGGTCAGACAATCGATTTTTTCCACAAAATGGGAATGCAGACACGCCTGCGCGATTACACAGATGACTTTGAAAGAGCTGCCGACTTTATCGCGGAGAGATTCGAAAAACGCGGCTGGAAAGGACTTGGTGAGCGGCAAAATATTACGCCCGAAAAAGTAAAAGAAATCGTGACGCTGTCTTACTATTTATACAAATCGAAAGGCGCTTCTGAAATAATTCAAAAGCGCCTTTCTCAAAACACCAAA
>CAZLWZ010000059.1:0-8091 GCA_964563275.1 uncultured Flavobacterium sp. | reverse complement strand
TTTTAATTTTACTGCTATTTCCAGTTTGGACCTATTGGAACGTTACAAGATCGTACTATACACGCGCTGGTCGAGCATGCCGTGTAGCAGTTTTTTACATTGTGTTGCTACTGGAATTAGTTGTGACAATTTTGCTGATCAATTATGCAGTGACCGGTAGTTTTAGCATAAAGATGATTGTGTAAGATAATGTAGACGAATTGTCGGCAAATGTTCATTTTTTACTAATTTGCAGCAAAACACAAGTACATGTCTAAAATTACACGACTGTTTGATTTTCCTTATCATCAACAGCAAACAAATAATATTGCGGATGCATTTGTAACCAAGTACAATGGCCAATGGATCAAAACATCGACCGATGAATATATCGCAAAAGCGAATCGCATATCTCGGGCATTGCTTCGGATGGGGATCCAAAAAGACGATAAAATTGCTGTAATATCAAGCAATAACAGGACCGAATGGAACATACTTGATATTGGCGTATTACAGACCGGCGCTCAGAATGTGCCTGTATATCCCACAATTTCAGAAAATGATTACGAATATATCATCAATCATTCCGGTGCCATTTATTGTTTTGTTTCCGATACCGAGGTCCTCCGAAAAATAAATCTGATACGAGACCGCATACCGATGATCCGGGAAGTATATTCATTTGATGAAATACCTGGGTGCAAAAACTGGAGCGAACTTTTGGAACTGGGTGCCGACGAGAGCAATCAGCACGAAGTTGAAGATCGAAAAGACGCAATATCGACCGATGATCTTGCAACAATAATCTATACGTCGGGAACTACCGGAAAACCCAAAGGCGTGATGCTGTCGCACCGTAATATCGTTTCAAATGTATTGGGAAGCGAAAAACGCATTCCATTCCATGCCGGAAAAACGCGGGCCATGAGCTTTTTGCCGATTTGCCATATTTTCGAACGGATGGTGTTGTACCTCTATCAATATTACGGCGTGGCGATTTACTTTGCCGAATCGATCGAAAAGCTATCCGACAATCTAAAGGAAGTGCATCCAAATGTAATCACTGCCGTGCCGCGATTGCTCGAAAAAGTTTACGACAGCATTTATTCGAAAGGGCTTGAACTCACTGGCATTAAAAGAAAACTATTCTTTTGGGCGATTGAACTCGGATTGAAATACGAACCTTATGGTGCCAATGGCTGGTGGTATGAATTTCAGCTTTCAATCGCCCGCAAGCTTATTTTCAGCAAATGGAAAGCCGGACTAGGCGGCGAACTCGGATTGATGGTATCAGGAAGTGCGGCATTGCAACCGCGTCTGGCTCGTGTCTTTGCCGCGGCAAATATTCCTGTCGTGGAAGGCTACGGACTTACGGAAACTTCGCCTGTAATTGCGGTCAACGATATGCGCAATCGCGGATTTAAAATTGGGACGGTCGGACGACCGATTGAAAATGTCGAGGTAAAGATTGCACCAGACGGTGAAATACTTTGCAAAGGCCCAAATGTGATGATCGGTTATTACAAAGATCCTGAGAAAACGGCAGAGGCAATTGTAGAGGGCTATTTCCACACGGGTGACATAGGTGAAATCGACTCTGATGGTTTCCTGAAAATCACCGATCGAAAGAAGGAAATGTTCAAAACTTCGGGCGGAAAGTACATAGCACCACAATTAATTGAAAATGCGATGAAACAATCGAGGTTTATAGAACAAATCATGGTCATTGGCGACGGTGAAAAAATGCCTGCCGCCTTTATCCAGCCTAATTTTGCTTTTGTGCGCGACTGGGCAGCTATTCATCAAATTGATGTGGGAACTACAGAGGCAGAAATTGCCTCAAATGAAGCAGTGAAAAAGCGAATAAATGAAGAAGTTAATGCCCTGAATGAAAAATTCGGCAATTGGGAAAAAATTAAACGATTTGAGCTGACGCCGGAGGTTTGGTCGATAGCAGGTGGCGAACTTACGCCGACCTTAAAATTAAAACGTAAGGCGGTGCTTGATAAGTATGCACCCCTATATCAGAAAATCTACGGAGAAGCGAACCGATAATGTTAAAAAGTCTGATTTAAATTGTTAAAAGCTGTTAAATAAATTTTAGATTTACAGTGCTAATCAAAACAATTTAATTTCATGAGACTCAAGAACTTTATTTTTTGTGGCCTTGCCGGCGGCATCGCCGACTTTTTACTCGGGTGGCTGCTGTACGGAATCGTGTTCCGTGACCATTTCCCTGATGAAATGCCTAATATGGCTTTTGTCTTCCTCGGCTGTATGACATTTGGATTTTTCGCGTCGTATCTTTTTGTGTACCTGACCAACCTTGTCACGTTTTCAAGCGGATTAAAAGCCGGAGCCGTGATCGGTTTGCTTATCGGACTGATGAGCAACTTCTTTTCGAGAGCAGGATCGGCCGAAGTCGATTATCAAAACTTCGCCCTGGATGTTGCCATAGGCATTATCATGGGCGCGGCTGTGGGTGCAGTTGTCGCGGGGGTTAATGGTGCGCTTAAACGCCCATAAAGCTATTCCCGATTATGAACTAACTCCTCCGTCGAGGAGTTTTTTTTTTTGAAAAATAAACTGCTATTTAATATGCGTGCATACTAAATTTAGCTATATTTGAAAATCTGATTTACTATGAGAGAAAAAACCATCGATTATATACTGAGGGCCACATGGCAGGCAGTTTCACGTATGTACAACGAAGAGGCAGCGAAATATGGAGCCACAATGGCCACGGGATTTGCCCTGCTGAGTATTGATCGCGACAAGGGAACGCCATCGACAGCATTAGCGCCAAAAATGGGAATGGAAGCCACCAGCCTCACTCGCACACTAAAATCAATGGAAGAGAAAGGTCTTATCATCCGCAAAAAAAATCCCGATGACGGACGTGGTGTATTAATCTATCTGACAGATTTCGGCAGGGAGAAACGTGAATTATCCAAAAACAATGTATTGCGCTTTAACGAACGTGTAAAACAGAGCGTCACTGAGGAACAACTGCAAAATTTCATAGAAGTCGCTGAAGCCATTAACGAACTTATTCTCGATAAAAATATATTCAACCAACCAGAAAGCATTGAAGATGAAAAGAATTATTAAAAAGGTGGCGGTAATCGGCTCGGGCATTATGGGCTCGGGCATTGCGTGTCATTTTGCAAACATCGGCGTCGAAGTACTGCTACTCGATATTATCCCGCGTGAACTTACCGATGCAGAAGTTAAAAAAGGTTTGACACTGGATAGTAAAGTTGTTCGGAACAGGCTTGTAAACGATCACCTGGCTGCCGCCTTAAAGTCAAAGCCCTCTCCTATTTATCATCCGAAATTTGCCAATCGTATCACCACCGGCAATACAACCGACGATATGTCGAAGATCGGCGACTGCGACTGGATTATCGAAGTTGTAGTGGAAAGACTCGACATTAAAAAACAGGTTTTTGAACAGATCGAAGAATACAGGCGACCGGGAACATTGGTGACCTCAAACACATCGGGAATACCAATTCACTTAATGAGTGAGGGCCGAAGCGAAGATTTTCAGAAACATTTCTGTGGCACCCACTTCTTTAACCCCGCACGTTACCTAAAATTATTTGAAATAATTCCAGGGCCACAGACATCCCAGGAAGTGCTGAACTTTGTAAACGGCTACGGCGAGAAATTCCTCGGAAAAACCTCGGTTATTGCCAAAGACACGCCTGCTTTTATAGGCAACAGAATCGGTATTTTCGGAATTCAAAGTCTGTTTCATCTTGTCGAAGAAATGGGGCTGACCGTTGAGGAAGTCGACAAACTGACAGGTCCCGTGATCGGTCGGCCAAAGTCGGCTACTTTCCGTACTGTAGATGTCGTCGGACTTGACACTTTGGTACATGTCGCAAACGGTTTGTATCAGGGCGTTCCCAACGATGAAGCGCATGATTTGTTCAAGTTGCCTGCTTACGTAAGTAAAATGGTCGAGAACAATTGGCTGGGCAGCAAAAGCGGGCAAGGATTTTATAAAAAAGAAGGTAAAGAGATCCTGGCGCTGGACCTGAAGACGTTAGAGTACCGCCAGCAGAAAAAAGCGTCATTCGCAACGTTAGAGCTAACAAAAACTATTGACAAACCAATTGACAGGTTTAAAATATTAATCAAAGGCACCGACAAAGCAGGTGTGTTCTACCGCAAGAACTTCGCGGGTATGTTCGCATATGTCTCGAACCGTATTCCTGAGATCACCGACGATTTATATAAGATCGACGATGCGATGAAAGCGGGATTCGGGTGGGAAAACGGCCCTTTCGAAATATGGGATGCCGTTGGCGTCGAAAAGGGAATCGAACTATTAAAAGAGGAAGGATTAACTCACGCCACGTGGGTCGATGAAATGCTGGCTGGCGGAAACAAGAATTTCTATTCCGTTAAAGAGGGTGCGACCTACTATTTTGACGTGGCCTCCCGATCAATGAAAAAAATACCCGGACAGGATTCGTTCATCATTTTAAACAACATCCGCGAAAGCAAAAAAGTGTGGGAAAATTCGGGCGCAGTCATCCACAATCTCGGCGACGGAATCCTGAACCTCGAGTTTCGCTCAAAAATGAATACGATCGGTGGCGATGTTCTGCAGGGAATCAATAAAGCTATCGATTTGGCCGAAAAAGAATACGACGGACTGGTAATTGGTAACCAGGCAGCCAATTTCTCGGTGGGTGCCAACATAGGAATGATTTTTATGATGGCCGTTGAACAGGAATACGACGAACTGAATATGGCGATCAAAATGTTCCAGGACACGATGATGCGCGTTCGGTACTCCGCAATTCCGGTAATTGTCGCACCTCACGGCATGACCCTCGGAGGCGGCTGCGAAATGACCATGCATGCCGACAAAGTAGTGGCGGCGGCCGAATCATATATTGGTTTGGTTGAGTTTGGTGTTGGTGTGATACCGGGCGGCGGCGGATCCAAAGAAATGGCGCTGCGGGCAGCGGATACCTTCCGAAAGAACGATGTGGAGCTGAATGTACTGCAGGAATATTTCCTGACAATCGGAATGGCGAAAGTATCAACATCGGCACATGAGGCATTCGATCTCGGCATTTTGCAGCATGGAAAAGATATCGTGGTCGTTAATAAGAACAGGCAAATTGCCGAGGCTAAAAAGCACGCGCTGCTATTTGCTGAAGCAGGATATACACAGCCTGTCCGCCGCAAAGACATCAAGGTTCTTGGCAAACAGGCACTTGGCATGTTCCTGGTTGGAACCGACCAGATGCAGGCAGCGAAATACATTTCGGAACACGACCAGAAGATTGCCAACAAGCTCGCCTACGTTATGGCAGGAGGCGATTTATCGGAACCCACTTTGGTGTCTGAGCAATATTTACTCGACATCGAGCGCGAGGCGTTTTTATCGCTTTGCACTGAAAGAAAAACTTTGGAGCGTATCCAGCACATGCTCACAAAAGGAAAGCCGTTGCGGAATTAGGAGCAGAAGCATTGTCGTTTAAAAGATATTTCGTCCCGCTTTCCGCTATATCTTTTTGTTTTCGGCAGCTGATAGCTATTATGAGACGTTAGTAAAAAAAACAAAAAGGATGTCGCTGCAATCGGGGCTAAAAATCAACCGCCGGTCCATCGATAAAAAACATGATAAAACAATAAAAATGAAAACAGCCTATATAGTAAAAGCATACAGAACAGCTGTGGGTAAAGCGCCCAAAGGGGTCTTCCGCTTTAAGCGGCCGGACGAACTGGCTGCCGAGACGATACAATATATGATGGCGGAATTACCCGACTTCGATAAAACACGCATTGATGACGTGATGGTGGGCAACGCAATGCCGGAAGCCGAACAGGGACTTAATGTGGGCCGTCTTATTTCTTTAATGGGTTTAAAAATCGAAGACGTGCCGGGTGTAACCGTAAACCGCTACTGCGCGTCCGGCCTGGAAACCATTGGAATGGCAACCGCCAAGATACAATCCGGTATGGCCGAGTGCATTATAGCAGGCGGCGCCGAAAGCATGAGCTTTATTCCCATGGGAGGATACAAACCTACACCCGACTATGAACTGGCAAAAGCCGGTAACGAAGATTACTATTGGGGAATGGGTCTGACCGCCGAAGCAGTAGCCAATAAATACAAAGTATCGCGCGAGGATCAGGATGAGTTTGCGTATAATTCGCATCAAAAAGCCCTCAAAGCGCAGGCAGCCGGGAAATTTGACAAGCAGATCGTCCCGATCACAATCGACCAAACGTACATCGATGAAGACGGTAAAAAGCAAACCCGATCTTATACAGTGACAAAAGATGAAGGACCCCGCGCCGATACAACCATTGATGCTCTTTCTAAATTACGACCTGTTTTTGCCGAAGGTGGCAGTGTAACCGCAGGCAACTCTTCACAAATGAGCGACGGGGCCGCATTTGTATTGGTGATGAGTGAAGCTATGGTTAATGAACTTGGTTTACAGCCAATTGCCCGACTTATCAACTATGCTTCGGCAGGAGTCGAGCCCCGCTTTATGGGTATCGGACCAATAAAAGCCATACCGAAAGCACTTAAGCAGGCGGGTATATCCCAGAACGATATAGAGCTAATCGAACTAAACGAGGCGTTTGCATCGCAATCCCTGGCGGTTATCAGGGAGTTGGATCTAAATCCGGATATTTTGAATGTTAATGGTGGCGCTATCGCGATGGGCCATCCGTTGGGGTGCAGCGGTACGAAGTTATCGGTACAGCTTTTCGATGAGATGAAGCAGCGTGGGAACAAATATGGGCTCGTCACGATGTGCGTGGGCACAGGTCAGGGAAGTGCCGGAGTATTTGAAGTTTATTAACCAGCAAAACAAACATAGCCATGGAAACAGAAAATGAACAACAACCAACGCGCGGCGGGCAGTTTATCGTAAAAGAAACGCGCTGTGAGGATATTTTCACTCCCGAAGATTTTACCGAGGAACAACGTATGATGCGTGATTCGGTTAAAGAGTTTGTGGACAAAGAGATCTGGCCTAATAAAGATCGTTTTGAAAATAAAGACTATGCATTTACCGAAGAATGCATGCGTAAGGCAGGTGAAATGGGTTTTCTGGGCATCGCGGTTCCTGAGGCATACGGCGGCCTTGGTATGGGATTCGTGGATACAGTCCTTGTGTGCGACTACATTTCCGGCGCGACAGGATCATTTTCGACGGCATTTGGCGCACATACCGGCATTGGTACACTACCGATAACACTATATGGCACCGAGGAGCAAAAGAAAAAATACGTACCTAAGCTCGCAACGGGCGAATGGTTTGGGGCATATTGTTTAACCGAACCTGGAGCGGGATCGGATGCAAATTCCGGTAAAACCAAGGCAGTGTTATCAGAAGATGGCAGCCATTATACAATCACAGGACAAAAGATGTGGATCTCCAACGCCGGATTTTGCAGCATTTTTATAGTATTCGCAAGAATTGAAGATGATAAAAACATCACCGGCTTTATCGTCGAGAACGACCCGTCGAACGGTATATCAATGAACGAAGAGGAACACAAACTTGGAATCCGTGCCTCCTCTACCCGACAGGTATTTTTTAATGAGACCAAAGTGCCTGTTGAAAACATGCTTTCAGAGCGTGGCAATGGCTTTAAAATCGCGATGAATGCGTTGAACGTAGGTCGTATCAAGTTGGCAGCCGCCTGCCTCGATGCCCAGCGCCGCGTTATCAGCGGTTCGGTAAAATATGCGAACGAGCGTGTACAGTTTGACACCCCTATTTCTCAATTTGGAGCCATCCGTCAAAAGTTGGCCGAAATGGCAACCAGTTGTTATGCCGGCGAAAGTGCTACATATCGCGCTTCAAAAGATATTGAAAACAGAATTGCTGCCCGTGAAGCCGCAGGCGCCTCGCATCAGGAAGCGGAACTCAAAGGAGTTGAAGAGTATGCAATTGAATGTTCTATCTTAAAAGTGGCAGTATCTGAAGATATACAAAATTGCTCTGACGAAGGAATCCAGATATTCGGAGGAATGGGTTTTTCAGAAGATACCCCAATGGAGAGTGCCTGGCGTGATGCACGGATTTCACGGATCTACGAAGGTACCAACGAAATCAACCG
>CAZLWZ010000058.1:0-8140 GCA_964563275.1 uncultured Flavobacterium sp. | reverse complement strand
CAGATGTTTTGAAAGCTGATCAACCGTTTTATACTTCCCCGTACATTCGATTACCACATCGACATCATAACCTGCCCAATCGAGGTTCGAGATCTCAGTTTCATGATAAAAACGGTAGGACTGGCCATCGACAATTATGGAGGATTCGTCATACGAACAATCGAGTGGCAAAACACCGTGAATACTGTCGTATTTCAGCAGATGGGCCATTGTGCGGTTATCGGCGATATCATTGATCGCAACCACCTGAATCGTCTTGTGCTGTAGCAGCAGTCGGAACAGAGTCCGCCCAATGCGGCCAAAACCATTAATTGCAACGCGCGTCTTCAAGGCAGGAAGTTTTAAAGGATATGTTTTTGCGCTTTATAAGAACTGCGTACCAGCGCCCCGCTTTCAACATGCCGGAAGCCCATGTCAAGTCCGATGCGTTCGTATTTCGCGAATTGATCCGGAGTAATGAATTCCTTTACCGGAAGATGCTTTTTGCTCGGCTGCAAATACTGACCAATCGTCACCACATCGACGTTTGCATCGCGCAAATCGCGCATCGTCTGGATGACTTCATCTTCTTTCTCGCCAAGTCCAAGCATAATCCCCGATTTTGTCCGGCGTACACCTTTATCTTTTAAATATTTAAGCACGGCAAGACTTCGATCGTATTTAGCCTGGATCCTGACTTCGCGTGTCAAACGGCGAACGGTTTCCATGTTATGCGACACAACTTCGGGGTTTGCCTCAACAATGCGATCTAAATGCCGCTCTATTCCCTGAAAATCCGGTATCAGAGTTTCGAGTGTCGTCTCGGGGTTCATCCGGCGGATCGCCTTGACGGTTTCAATCCAGATTATCGAACCCATATCTTTCAAATCATCGCGGTCAACACTGGTGATCACGGCGTGTTTTATATTCATTATCTTGATCGAGCGGGCCACTTTTTCGGGCTCGTCCCAATCTACGGTTTCCGGCCGACCGGTTTTAACACCGCAAAATCCGCACGAACGCGTACAGATATTTCCCAGTATCATAAACGTCGCCGTGCCTTCGCCCCAGCATTCACCCATGTTCGGGCAGCTTCCCGATGCGCAGATCGTGTTGAGTTTATACTTGTCGACAAGTCCGCGCAGTTCGGTATATTTCTTTCCTACCGGCAATTTGACCTTGAGCCATTTAGGCTTGGCAACCGGCGGTAAATTATGTTCTAATACACTTTCCATTCTGTGTTTTTTGAAGCCACAAAGATAACGATTATAGATTAGCATTCGGTTGTTTTGAGTATTCGATTCAGGAGCTGTTTCCTGCTGTCCGCTATATCTTTTCTGCGCTAAAGAAGCGCAAAAAAGGATGCCGCTGCCATCAGGGCTGGGGCATCCGATTTCTTTTCATACTTTTGGGTCTTTAAAAAACTCATACCATGGATGTAAAAGACAGCAACGGAAATCTTCTTGCCGATGGCGATTCGGTCACAGTTATCAAAGATTTAAAGGTTAAAGGCTCTTCGGATGTGATCAAACGCGGAACGATGGTCAAAAACATCCGTCTCACCGATGATCCGGCCGAGATCGACTGCCGCGTAAATAAAACCGCAATGGTTCTGCGTACCGAATTCGTTAAAAAGGCATAAAAAAAGGCTTTCTGAAAAGCCTTTGAATTTTATCGTGGAATTATCGATATGGGCAATGTGTATAGTGTTCGTACCGGTTTTCCGTTTTTTACACCCGGCTTCCATTTCGTTTTTTGTGATTTCAATACTCGTACCGCTTCTTCCCCCAAACCGTGGCCGGGATTGCGCAATACTTTAATATCGGTCATCGATCCGTCTTTCTCGATCACAAACGAAACAATCACCTTTATAGCTTTCGATTCCTCGACGCGGGTGTTGCTGAGGTCGGGTTCGCGAAAATTATTGCCCACGTATTGCAGGAACTTTTCAATTCCTCCCGGAAATTCAGGCAGCCGGTCAAGCGTGGCCGTGATTACTGCGTCACCGTCAGTATTTGTGCCGCCTGATGCGTTCCCGGTGTTTGCCGCAGTTCCCTGCTGTCCTGTATTAGTTCCTTGTCCGTCGGTCTTTTCACCTTCGGGCGCGACAGGTACGACCGCCTCTTCATTGGTCATCACATCGTCGTGATCTTCATCACTTTTTACAATCTCGGGGTCGATCAGCCTTTCTTTGGTTACTTCTTCATCAGGTTCTGACAACGGCACGATAGCTTCTTCCGGGGCAGGTGGTTTAGGAGGATCGATTGATGTAACCCGTACTATGACATCGGGATCAGCAAGTGGAGGAGGGGCAATTTCGGTTTTGTCCATGGCAAGTATAGATGCCGACAAAGCCGCGGCAAAAAACAGGACGCCGATTAATAATGATAACAATGTTGTTCGGGGATTCTGCAGGCGAAGTTGGTACGCACCATAATCCTGATTTCGACCTTCGAATACGAGATCAAGCCACTTCTTTTCGTAGATACTTAAATTTGACATAATACAGCGTTTTATGGGTTAAGTAGCTATGTTTCATAATGGCTTTTAACACATAACGGAAGATTATATCTGCATCTTATAAAAAGCAGTAGTAATTTTTGAATTATTTTAACTATTTTCTCTTGTTGCGGATGATTTCCGCCAGCAGCTTCTTAGCGCGCAACAGCTTTATCTTGACATTGCTAAGCGGTTCGCCCAGGTGATCGGCGATTTCCTGATAGGACAATTCCTGAAAATAGCGAAGTTGGATGACATCCTGGTATTGCGGTTTTAATTCCTTGATGCACATCAGCAGCCGCGAAAGATTTTGTTCGGTAATAAGTTTGTCCTCAGCCGATGGTGACGTATCGGCGACATTATAAGCCTGGCGGTCTTCCTGATCGGTTATGTCGAGAAACCACGCCGATTTCCTTTTGCGCAACATATCGACGTGCACGTTTTTGGCAATCGCAATCAGCCAGGTGTTAAACTGGAACGCCGGATTATATGTTGCGATTTTATCGAATGCCTTTGAAAAAGTTTCAATGGTAATATCCTCGGCATCGGTTTCATCTTCGGTGCGTTTCAGCATAAAGCCATAGACCTCGTTCCAGTAGCGGTCCAGCAAATAGGTAAACGCCGACTGATCGCCGTTCTTTGCCTTCTCAATATACTTACTTATTTCCAATGGACGGGTTTTGAAAAGATGTTGGTCATAAAGATATTCATTTGTGTGAAAATAAGCACAAGCTCTATAAACGGATACCAGTACATCACATCTTTCTCTTTCAATTTTGCAGCGGAAAAACCTAAAGTTACCCAGGTGGCAATGTATCTAAAGACAATCAATCCTGTAACGATCATCCATTGGTACTGAAAAGCAACCAGAACTATAGCCAGGATTAAAAACAGAAACTGTGATATAAAGAAGATCGCGAGCTGTGCCCTGTCGAATATCTTGTAATGCTGAGCAGTCGAAACGTGGCGGCGTTTCTGATTAAACCAGTCAGCGAATTTTTTCTTCGGCTCTGAGTAGGTAAAACTTTGGGGAGTAAAGCAAATAGTAGTATTCTGTGTGGTCCCGGCCTGATTGATAAACAAATCATCATCGCCCGAGCGGATCTTCATGTGGTCCATGAATCCGCGGACATTAAAAAATTCCTCTTTTTTATAAGCAAGGTTTCTGCCTACACCCATATATGGTTTGCCCGCTTTCGCCCATGAAAAATACTGAACTGCTGTCAGCATCGTCTCAAAGCGGATTATTTTATTAAGAAACGAGTTCGGGATCTTTTCGTATGCGCCGTAGCCAAGCACAATTGTCTTTTTAAGTGTAAAGTGCGAACTCATATCGCGAAGCCATTGTGGCGAGGCAGGATAACAGTCGGCGTCGGTGAACAATAAGTATTCTTTTGTCGCGGCCTTTATTCCAAGAGTTAGCGCAAATTTCTTATTACCCCAAAAAGCCTCAATATTTTTTACCTTTACTATTCGGATGTTTGGGTACTTTGATTCAAATTCTTCAAATAAGTCAAGAGTGTTGTCGCTTGATGCGTCGTCGATTAAAATCAATTCGAAATCCGGATAATCCTGTGCAGCCAGCAGCGGAACGAAGCGCGCCACATTTTCTGCTTCATTTTTTGCGCAAACAATTACGGAGACTCCAATTTTTTTAGGGGTAATGGGTTGTGCTTTTGCAAATGCAAACCTACTGAATACGCCAAGGTAATAACACAACTGAACAAAAATAATAAAAGCGAAAAAATACAGGGTAATTTCCAGCATACAAGCAAATTGTGTTTAGAGACCGCCAATTTTGGCGCTTGCAAAGATACTGAATCGGCGAGGAGATTGTACCGCCAGAGGCTAAATATTTATCAAAAGATCTTTAGGTTATCGCGGGCATTTCTTCATTTCTTCGGCAACGGCAATTGCATTGGGATCACCGGTTTTTTCGAGTTTGCTGATAATGTTCTTAAAGTTTTTATCGTCCCGGTTCTGCGACATTTTATTCACCGCGTGGATTTCCTCGATTTCGATTTCGTAGCAGACGATGCCACGAGCCTGAAGCAGCATTTCCGGCGACAGATTCTTCATCCGGACCGGCTTATCAGACACCGATTCGTACCTGTCGATTAATTTTTCGAGGAAATTCATCACAACATCACCTTCTACTATTTTGATGTTGCCGTACACATGTACAGCCGAGTAATTCCATGTAGGGACATTTTCATGATCGTACCAGGAAGGTGAAATATAACTATGCGGCCCGTTGAAGATTGCCAGCACCTGCTCGCCCGACGCAAAACTCTGCCATTGCGGATTCTCCCGCGATATGTGTCCGTATAGTACGTCTTTTCCGTGAGCATTCTGCTCAAGTTCCATTGGCGTATGCGTCGCCCATAACTTACCGTAGTTTCTGTTTACAAGTATGCCAAAACTATTTTTTCGGATAAATTCCCTGATCGACTCAGGATCTTCGTTTTTATATATGTCCGGGATGTACATAGCAAAATCTTTAACTGTAAAGTTAATGAACGACAGACGGTTGCGGGCAGCGGATTCAGAAAAAATTAACCTATCAGATGATGTTGACCTCGGCTTCGATTGCAATGCCGTATTTTTCGAGGACTGTGGATTGGATATCGTGCGCGACAGCGAGAATTTCGCTTCCGGTTGCATTTCCGTAATTGACCAGTACTAGTGCCTGATTTTTGTGGATTCCCGCGTCACCAAAACGTTTGCCTTTGAATCCTGCCTGTTCTATCAGCCAGCCAGCCGGTACTTTTACGGCGACGTCTGATATTACATAATGCGGCATGTCGGGAAATTTACGGTGAATCGCCTCAAATTCCGCTTTTGTAATAATCGGATTTTTAAAGAAGCTGCCGCTGTTGCTAAGTTCTTTGGGATCGGGTAATTTGCTGCGCCGGATCGCAATCACGGCATTGCTGACGTCTTTTAGAGTCGGCGTCACAATATTTTTATCGGCGAGTTCTTTGGTGATATCTCCGTAGGAGGTGTTTATCCTGTGATTTCGTTTGGTTAATTTAAAAACCACCGAAGTAATTATAAACCGGTCTTTTGCCTCATTTTTAAAAATGCTGTCGCGATAGCCGAATTTACAATCCGCATTCAAAAAAGTCCGTGTCTGCACAGTGTCGATTTCAATCGCTTCGCATGATACGAAGGTGTCCTTGATTTCTGTTCCGTAAGCACCGATGTTCTGCACCGGAGTGGTGCCTACATTACCCGGGATCAATGACATATTTTCGAGCCCGCCCAAATTGTTATCGATGCAATAAAGCACGAACTCATGCCAGTTTTCGCCAGCCTGCGCCTCGACCCAGGCAAAATCATCATCCTCGCTAATGACTCTTTTTCCTTTCAGATTGACGTGAATGACGAGCTTATCAATATCCTGAGTCAACAGCATATTGCTGCCACCGCCTAATATGAATTTAGGTTCAGCATGCTTTTCCAGAACTGTTTTAAGCTCGTCGACCGAGGAAACGGCAACGAATTTTTTCGCGCTTGCTTCTATGCCAAAGGTGTTATAGTTTTTGAGCGAATAATTCTCGAGGATCTGCATCGTGTTATTGTTCAGAGGTAAGTGCGCGGTTTAGAAATTCAATGAGCGGTTTCAGAGCGATCAGCCGCGAAGCAAGTTCTTTCGCGAGGTCTTTATGATTAAGCATATCATCGTTGATTTTTTGTGTCGCGGTGAAACATTTCAACTTCAGGAATTCAATAGCGGGATGATCTTTTTCGTAGTCTTTAGGCGCGTTTTTCAGCACGTAATTTTCGTCGCGGTCGAGCTGGCCGAAGATGTTCCTGAACTCCTTCTCAGATACTATTTTCTCGAGGTCGTCATAAAAAAATGCGATCTCCTTACGGATTTTTTTTAAATCGGCAGATTCCGGCCAATGCACACCACCAGTTATAAAACTTGCGCCTTTTTCGAGCTGGATGTAATAGCCTGCGAGGTTAGTGTTTTTTTGGCCGGCCGACATCCATACCGGAAGATGTGTCTTGTAGGGTGTCTTATCTTTTGAAAATCGGATGTCGCGGTTGATGCGGAACGCGCAGTCTTTCACCGTGAGATGCTTCAGCGAATCGTCTAACGGAATCATCGCCGCGAGCATCTCTTCTATAAATTTATGATAGTCATGCTTATACTCGTCATACCTTTTCTTATTCGCCAGGAACCATTCGCGGTTGTTGTTCTGCTTTAGGTCTTCCAGAAATATAAGGCTTTTTTGAACGCTCATTAAAGTTGTTTTTTTAGATCGGATTCGCTGATAAAACCTGTATGTTTCCATGTGACCTCACCATTCTCATATAACAATAGCGCCGGGATTTCTTCGATTTGCAATGCTTTCATCACTATTTTCTGTTCCTCGGCATCAAGTCGGATAACTGCCACGGAATCCTTCATTTCTTCCTGCATTTTAACCAAATACGGCCTCATCTTTTTACATGGTGCACACCAGACGGCTGAAAAGTTTATCAATACTTTTTTGTCGGATTGGATCAGTTTATTGAATTCGGCCACGCTCATGCCTGATGCGCTCTCAGCAGCGCCGAGTCCGGCTGCATTCCATTTCAGCATGCCACCTTCCATATTATAAATTTCGGTGAAACCCATCTCGTGCAGTGCTGCCGCGGCCTGTGCGCTTCTGCCGCCGGATTTGCAGTAAACCAGAACAGGCTTCGATTTGTCGAGCACCAAAACTTTTTTGCTGAAATCCTCGCCGTTCCAGTCGATGTTTGTCGCATTCGGAATATTATCCGCACCGTATTCTCCGGGCGTGCGCACATCGAGCAGTTGTGCCTCGGGAGTCGATTTTAATTTTTCCGCAAAAGCCTTGACCGGTAAATTGGTTACACCATCCGATTTTTGTCCCTGGCACGAAATGAACAGCAGTCCGATGATCAACAACACAATATTCTGAATTTTCATTTTCTGGATTTTAGCTGCAAAAATACGCATTACAGATGAAACATTTTGTAACTCTGGTGTGTCGATTTCACGATGTCTTCGGTACGTCCGGGGTGCGTGTCTGAGATAAATAACTGTCCGAATTCGTCATCGTTGACCATCTGAACGATCTTACTGACGCGCAACTCATCGAGTTTGTCGAAAATATCGTCAAAAAGTAAAATTGGTTTTTCGCCCGATTGTTTGCGGACGAAGTCGAACTGAGCTAGTTTCAACGCAATAAGTAACGACTTCTGCTGACCTTGGGAACCGAATTTTTTTATTGGATGATTGTCAATTTCAAACAACAGATCATCTTTGTGAATTCCGCCAGAGGTATATTGCAGTGCGCGGTCTTTTGCAAGGTTTTCCTCCAGAAGCTCCAAAGTGGCTTTTTGCGACAGGTCGCTTTGATAAAGCAGCTGCACGCTCTCGGCCGAATCGGTCACCGCGTGGTGATACTTATTAAATATAGGTACAAATCCGGTCAGGAATTCGCGTCTCTTTTCGAAAATGGGCTGACCGAGCGCGTCGAGTTGCTCGTTGTAAACAGAAAGCGTATCGCGGTCGAAGGCCCGGTTGCTTGCGAAATATTTTAGCAACGCATTGCGCTGGCTAAGGACTTTCTGATATTTTATCAGATTTTGCAGGTATTGCTGATCCAGTTGCGATATCACGCTGTCGATGAATTTTCTGCGG
>CAZLWZ010000057.1:0-8209 GCA_964563275.1 uncultured Flavobacterium sp. | reverse complement strand
GAGGTGTTTCCATCAGGTGCTTAGCTGCATCATCGGCAAAATAGACAGGTACTCCCATTTTCCGGAATATTTTTGCTGCTGTCGTCTTACCGCTCCCGATGCCGCCGGTCAGTCCTATAATTTTTGTCATATCGATTTGTAAAACAATTCGGGAAAAACGCTCTGAGGATCGCGCTTCGATAATCGAACCAAAACAAGCGCCTTAATAAAGCCTGTCCCGTACCCGTAAAATTGTATCGCAACTGCTGCTACAGCATTTATGCCTATCTTCAGATTTTTATATTTTGCCGATGCCATAGCAAAAGCGGCTGCAAAGTAAGCCAAATAGAGAACCAGCAATAAGCAGCTTTTGGCAAGTATCAATATTAAAGCTACGACAAAACCAAGAATAAATAGCGAGGGAAAGTAGTAAGTTATTTTAGCGTATTCAGGATACCACGAATTTAGGATAGGGCGTGCTTTCCCAAATTTATTGACCTGCTGATAAAATTTTAACCAGCTGATACGTCGCTTATGAAATACGTATGCGGTCGAATATAACTTAGTTTCAAACCCATGTTTCCACAACCGTATCGAAAGATCCGGATCTTCCCCTGGATGTATATTCCCGAAGCCGCCCGTCGCTTCAAATGCTACACGTGAAATTCCCATGTTGAAACTTCTGGGCTGAAATTTATTGACCGCCTCAGACCCCCCGCGTATACCGCCCGTGGTAAGGAAGGACGTCATCGCAAAATCTACTGCTTTTTGAATATCTGTAAAAGATTCTGCTGATTTGTCAGGGCCGCCGAAACAGTGCACAAAATCCCGCTGAAGACTCGTCGCTACTTCGTTCAAATATTGTGGTGGAATAATGCAATCCGAATCAAAAATTATAAAATAATCACCTTTCGCCTTACGCATTCCGTAGTTGCGCGAATCGCCCGGACCGGAATTTGACTTCGCATAATACGATATATCAATTAACGATTGGTACTTCTGCACAACCTCTGCACAAGGTACAGATGAACCATCTTCAATGATGACTACTTCAAAAGGTGCGTCGTACTCTGTTGAAGCAAGGCTGGATAGAATTTCGTCTACCTCGTCAGGACGATTAAAGACTGGAATAATGATGGAGAAGTACATAAAAATATTTTAACAAATATACTTCATCAAATTGTAATCCTGCTTTTGGATATGAGCAAAAAAAGGTAGTCCATCCGGCAGCCCTTCTATTATTATAAGATTACCCTTTAATTATTTTCAAGGTCTCAACTTTATTACCACTAAGCACGTTAACAATATAGGTACCGCTTGGCAACACAGAAATAGTAAAAAGTTTCACTATAAAAATGCGAAATCAATTTTCTGGCGGTCCAAAGTCGGCAAGTTTTTGCAAAAAAAAAGGCTGCCCTGCGGGCAGCCTCTCAATAAATAATGGTTGTTACTATTCTTTTACAACCCTGAAGGTCTTTGCTACATTTTCGGCTGTCGCCTTAACCACATAAGTACCGGCTGGCAACGCTGACATATCAACAGTTGTCTCCGACGCATTGGCGCTACGACTTATTACCTGTTGCCCCAGCATATTATATACTGATATTTGGGTAATAGTACTAGTGTGAGTTATCTGTAATACATCCGTCACCGGGTTCGGGAAGTACTTAAATGCCGCTGAGTTGAAATCTCCTACATTTAAGGTAGGATCTGAAAGAGTTAAGGTAAACGTACCTTCCTCGGCAGCACTGCTCCATACCTGTACATAATAGGTATCTCCTGCAACAAGTCCGCTTAGAGCTTCGGTGGCAGTTGCAGTAAAATTAGAATTACATGCTCCTGCAACTGGAACTAGCGTATCACATACGCCGGAATATACATTGAAATTCCCAGAGGTCATTGTACCAATTGACACCTCCACATCAACTTCTCCAGATGCTGGCGCAGTAAACAGGAACCAAACATCCTGAACTGAGCCGAAACTGTCGCATGAAGGCTGATTAGGATTAACTGTTCCGTTTGTATTATCCGAAGTTACTGCAACGCCGTCGACAAATACCTGTTCCGAGCTTGAGCATGCCTGGTTTTCTACTGCTGGCGGAACAGAGTCTTCACAAGTCACATCCATCGTAAAGGCACCAGTACTTGACGAATTATACCCTTCAACTGCAATGTAATATGTTGTTACGCCATCCGAATTAAAAGATACCCTGGAACGAGTTGTCAAGCCTGTGCCGCAAGTAGCATCATCGTCGTTGGCGGCGATCAAAGTCAAATCTCCAGGAGTTCCCGTATATACTAAAACTGATGTGTCATACGATGAGTTACAGAGATTTAGGGTAACAGTTTGTCCATTTCCGTCAGTTCCGGTAAATGAGAACCAAACGTTTGGAGCATCCATATCGGCACCAAAGCCATCCGGAGCATCATTTTGGTCTAGCGTCGCATACGTAGTATCTCCTGTGTAGAGGGTACCACAGCTAACTGGTGTCGCATTGGCAAAATCATCATTTGCAGGCGGCGATGGCGGTGTGCCAATACATATATCAAATGTATGTCGGGCCGTTAAACTATAGCTATATACTCTTACAAAATACGTGTTACCTATTGTTAAACCAGTTACGTTCATCGTTTGCGGATCGCTGCATTGTACTGATGTCAGATCCCCACATGTCCCCGAAAGAACTTGCATGTACATATCAGTTCCAGATCCTTCGACCGCAACAATATTAGAGAGGACAATTCTGTGAGCCACGGATGTAGCTTCAAAGCTAAACCATACATCATCATCAGGATTTCCATAGCATGGTGTCGCTGCCATAGACTGCAATGCACCCACCGTAGTTCCAGAAGTTACAACGGCGCAATCAAAGTCATCATTTACAGTTAGCGACACCGCACCTGAACAATTGTCATTCGCCGGTGGTGGTGGTGGTGGTGGTGGAGTAGTGATGCAAATATTGAAAGTTTGACGAGAAGTTGTTCCATAGCTATAAACTCGTACAAAATAATTTTCACCAGCTGTGAGACCGTTTACCTGATTGGAATTTGGGTCACTGCATAACATTGACACTAAGTCACCACAAGTTCCCGACAATACCTGAAAGTACATATCAGTACTTGTACCGGACACAGCCGTAATATTTGACAGCGTAACAACGTGCGCTGTCGATGTAGCGGTAAACTGAAACCATACATCATCATTGGGATTACCGAAACACGGCGACGCAATCATTGATTGCGATGCATTTACTGTTGTACCGCTGGTAACTACATCACAGGAAAGCGCTGCATTTACAGTAAGCTGTTGTGCGCCATCACATTCATTATTTGCAGGTGGGGTAGATGTAGTAAACGATACTTCAGTACAGTCAGATGCGTTTCCGTTTCCATTATATGGAATTATGCTAAGATAATATTCAGTATCGCCTTCCAAAGAACCTGGTATATCATAAGACGTTACGTTCCCGAGATCCTCCATATCCAGAATTTCGGTGCCGCCCGGAGTAGTTCCGAGATTAATATAGTAACCGGTCGCAGTTGCACCTGCTGCCCAGGTGAAAACACCTTCGACATTGACACCTTCAGCGTCATCAGACGGAGTGGTCACTGCTACACAATCCGGCGCTACAGTAATAGCTTCGGCACTAAATGAAACAACATCAAAATCAAGTGCGTTTGGCGTCCCCCATTGTCCCACAATGATATATACTGTCTGCTCCGGCTCCAAAATCGCAGAAACTGTTTGCTCAATGTTACTGCTTGTCCCAGATCCTACAGCGTCTAACTCTCCTGAAAAGGTTGTTCCGTCACAGGTAGTAAAGATGCCGACTCCATTCCATGTTTTTCTGGTAAAAATAACCATTTCAATTGCCTCGGTTTGTGCTCCGGCCGTGTATGTAAATGCATACGCGTCATCATCCCAATACGATCCATTGATGGAAGTGCCAGTAGGGTTGGTGTTCCAATCTTCAGGTCCGCCATTCCCCGGGCTTACAATACCCGCGGCTGTGTAGCCATCTGATATAGGCACTGCAGTCGCACACCCAAACTGCGCATTTGCAGTAAAAGATGTAATAACCATAGTACATATAAGCAGCAGCTTTAAAGTAATTTTCTTCATAATATGCTTATAATTTGTTAATATGTAAAAGTAATGCTTAAAGACACGCAGTGCAAACGCTACATTTTTTTTAAACGAACTTCAGAGAATTAACGAAAATGATTCGAAAAATACGTGAGGAGCACCTGCAAAATTGCTTTTTACTTATAAATAAACGCAGCATTTAGTTCACAATAAAAAAAAATCCGGGACGGACCCGGATTAATTTCTATTTATATCATGCTATTGCGTTATACTCGGCACCTGCACCATCTCGTTGGTGTCCTTCTTGTAATCTACTCCCTCAACATCAAAGCCAAACAAATTATAAAAATCCTTACGATAGCCTTCAAGATCACCAATTTCGGATAAATTTTCGGAATTGGCCTGTTTCCACAGTTCGGCTACCTGTTGCTGCACATCGTCCCGCATCTCCCAATCATCAATCCTGATCCGGCCATTGTCATCCACAGGAATTTCGGCACCGGCATACAGCCGTTCCTGATATAAACGCTGTATCTGTTCAATGCAACCCTCGTGCAAACCTTTTTCTTTCATAGTTTTGTACAACAGCGAAATATACAACGGAATTACCGGAATGGCCGAACTCGCTTGTGTTACCAGTGCTTTATTGACCGAGACATAAGCTTTGCCGTTAATGTCTTGCAGGCTATCCGATATTTCAAATGCTGTCGCTTCAAGATGATCCTTTGCTTTACCGATGGTTCCATTTCGGTAAACAGCCTCGGTGAGCGAGGAACCAATATAGGAATACGCTACTGTCATGGCGCCGTTGGCAAGAAGGTTCTCCCTTTTCAATGCTTCCATCCACATCGCCCAGTCTTCTCCACCCATCACGATAACCGTGTTTTCAATATCATCATCGGCACTTGGTTGTATTGATATTTCCGATACTTTGCCTGTATGGAAATCCACTGTGTTATTGGTAAAAGTCTGCCCAATCGGTTTTAAAACCGAACGGTGCGTCACGCCGGTTTTAGGATGCGTGCGTACAGGTGATGCCAGACTGTAAATCACAAGGTCCACCTGACCAAGATCCGCTTTTATAAGATCGATTGTCTGTTTTTTGATATCGTCCGAAAATGCATCGCCATTTATACTTTTTGCATATAAGCCTGCCTGGACCGCCTCCTGTTCAAATGCCGCCGTATTGTACCAGCCCGGAGATGCAGTTTTCCCTTCTGCCGGTGGCTTCTCGAAAAATACGCCAATCGTTGCTGCGTCAGAACCGAACGCACTTGTAATGCGTGAGGCAAGGCCGAAACCCGTTGAAGCGCCAATGACAAGCACGTTTTTAGCGCCGTCAATTTTGCCTTTCGATCTTACATATTCAATTTGATTTTTCACGTTTTGCGCTGCGCCATCGGGATGTGCGGTCAGGCAAATAAAGCCTCTCATTCTTGGTTCGATTATCATGCTATGTCAATAATTTGATGTTTTACACAAATATACCGCGATTATTTAATCCAACAACGCTTTCGCATGATTTATGGCAGAAGCAGAAACGACAGATCCCGACAACATCTGCGCAATTTCTGCAACGCGTTCCTGTTGTGTCAGAAGTTTCAATTCTGAAGTTGTTTGTTCGCCTACAACCGATTTAAAAACTTTAAAATGCGCGTTGCCTTTTGCGGCAATCTGCGGAAGATGCGTGATTGCAAAAAGTTGCATATCCCGACTCATCGACTTCATTATATCGCCCATTTTGTCGGCTATTTCGCCTGAAACTCCGGTGTCAATTTCGTCAAATATAATCGTCGGTAATTTTGAATATTGTGCGAGTACCGATTTTACGGCAAGCATAATCCTTGACATTTCACCTCCCGATGCCACTTTCTTCAGCAGCCCGAAATCCGAACCTTTGTTCGCCGAAAATAAAAATCTGATCTCGTCTGTACCATTATGCAGGAATGAACCGGATTTATCAATGTCGATTTTGAACCGCACGTTGGGCATCCCTACTTCAGAAAGAATGGCAACGAGCTTCTCCGACAGTAGCGGTACTACGCTTTTTCGGCGCTCACTTAAATTATCGGCGAGTATTTTCAACTGCTTTTGCTGATCATCGATGTCCTGCGAGAGTGAGACTATTTCTTCTTCTAAGGCAAATACCGATTGACTTTTTTGCTCCAGATTTGATTTGATCACAAGCAACTCTCCGACCGTAGCCGCCTGATGTTTCTTTTGCAGATTATAAATCAGTTGGAGCTTTTGGTTAACGCGCTCCAGCTGTTCGGGATCGGCTGCGACCATTTCGGCCTGCCGTGACGTTTCATCGAAGATATCATCCAATTCGATTGCTGCGCTTACAAATCTTTCGTAAAGCGATTGGTAATTGGTCGAATACGCGGCAAGTTTCTGCATTGCATTTTTTGCTTCGGTCAGGTGCCCGCTTATTCCGATCTGTTCATCATTGGCCAAAGCCAGAACTTTACTTAGATTCTCGCGTATCGACTCGACATTGCTCAATTGTTCGAACGTATTCTCAAGCTCCTGCTGTTCATCAGGCTTCAAATCTGCCAGTTGCAGCTCCTCCAAAAGAAAGTTATTATAGTCCTGCTCGGCAACAATTTTTTGCAGTTCCAGCTGCAATAGCGCGTGTTTTTTCTGATTTTCTTTTAGAGTGGCAAACGATGACTTATAATCGGCCAGCAACGTGGCATTTGCAGCAAGTGCGTCGAGAATCTTAAATTGAAAATCTTCCTCCGACAGTTCCCGCGTCTGATGCTGCGAATGTACGTCAATCAAATAATTGCCCAGCTCGTGAAGTTCCTGCAGATTTACAGGACTGTCATTGACAAAAGCACGTGACTTTCCCGATGGCAATATCTCTCTCCTGATGATCGTATCAGCATCGTAATCAAGATCGTTTTGTTCAAAAAAGTCCTGCAACTGGTAGTTGTCAATTTTGAACTGCGCCTCTACAATACATTTTTGTTGTTTATTTTTCAGGGCTGATAAGTCGGCTCTTTTACCTAAAACCAGCCCGAGCGCACCAAGCAAAATCGATTTTCCGGCGCCGGTCTCGCCTGTTATAATCGAAAATCCATCTGAAAAATCTATTGACAGCTTGTCTATCAAAGCAAAATTTTCAATGGAAAGTGAGGTTATCATGCAGTCAGATTTTCGGACGGAAGCTTAAAGAATCTAAAAACGGATCTGTGTCCATTTAGAGGTATTCAACGGCGATATTCTGTTCAGGTTATCGACAAGATCGGTAATGGGTATGCTTGGACCACCCGAAAATATTGAAACGATTTCATCCGATTTTGCATCGAAAAAAACACGTGACAGGAACGAGTTCGGTCTCACACTGTTTAATTGCGATAAAGTTACAAGCGAACTTTTGATATTTTCTTTTGCTGCCTTTAAATCCTGGGACATCATGTCGAGTCCGTTAAAATGATACTCGTACATCGCCTCCCGGAACGGGTAAAACGTCGGCGACATCATATCGGTAATCAGAAAAAACCGTGTTTGATTTCCATCGGCCTGATTCCAGCCTTTGAAGCCGCTTTGCTGGGCCACGAGCATGATGTCGCGTGCGGTCTCGAGATACCCGTTACCACCGCCCGGCGAAAAAGTGTCGGCGTCCATGCCAAGAATCATATAGGTGTAAAAAGAAATGACCGAGACAAGATTCGATTCAAATGACGAGGGATTGTAATTCAGGTTTTGAAACTCGGTGTACGAAAAATTAAAGTTCAGGTCGTTGAAGTTCAGGACAGGCGACGAATATGTAGAGTTATAGACCGGTCTCGCCGACTGTACCTGGATCGTGGCCGAAAACTGATTTGAATTTTGCTCCGTTACCGTGATATACATCGAGCAATTGATCTTCTCATTCTGCGCGAGCGTCTCTCCGGTCCAGTCGGTGCGGTTGACGAAATCGTTCAGTGACGTTTCAAGGGTCTTAAATATCTGGTTGTTAGTCGCCCCTACTCTCTCGGCGTTTACGACCACCGTACAGTTTAACTGCTGTGACTGTGCATATCCGAAAATTAAGATGGCGATCAGCGAAAATAATTTATGCATAATACGATATTACTTTATTTATGATGTCCTTAGCCACCTCTTCCTTCGATTTCAATGGCATCGGCTGAGAGT
>CAZLWZ010000056.1:0-8298 GCA_964563275.1 uncultured Flavobacterium sp. | reverse complement strand
TGAAGGGCAGGACCAGAGCATCTTCTGGCTCGCTGAGAAGAACCGTAAAGGCGTAATTATTCTTGTCAATAAATGGGATCTTGTCGAAAAGGAAACTATGTCGACGCGTGATTACGAAATCAAAATCCGCAAGGAACTGGAGCCGTTTACTGATGTTCCGATTTTATTTGTATCCGCTATTACCAAACAACGTTTACTGAAAGCGCTTGAGGCAACAGTTCAGGTTTATGAGAACCGTAAGCAAAGAATCCCGACATCGAAATTCAATGATTACATGCTTAAAGTGATCGAAGGTTATCCTCCGCCGGCACTGAAAGGCAAATACGTCAAAATTAAGTACTGCATGCAGTTACCGACGCCAACGCCTCAGTTTGTATTTTTTGCGAATCTTCCGCAATATGTAAAGGAACCGTATAAGCGTTTTCTTGAAAATAAAATTCGGGAAAATTGGGACTTTTCAGGCGTACCGATCGATATCTATATTCGTGAGAAATAAATAAAAGCTTTATAAAAATGTGGCTGTTAAGCAATTGGCAGCCACATTTTACGTTTACGATAAATGTTACTTCAGAACGTAACATTTTTCTTGTTAACCGACCAATGAGCGTATTTTTAACCCATACCACACTCAACTCTCAATCTTCATGACGAATCTCCTTTCATGCCTGCTTACGCTGTTGTTATTTTCCGCCGCTACAGCCCAAAACATTACCATCTCGGGAAAAGTTATTGAACAAACCACCAAACTCCCTGTCGAGGCTGCCACAGTGTATATTTCGACGGCTGCCGACAGCGCTTTAGTAGCTTACACCATTACCGACCGCAACGGCGCCTTTGCGCTGCCGATTAAAGCAACTGATAAACCGGTAATATTTCAGGTGTCGTTTATCGGATTTAAAAATCTGACCCGGCGTATAAATGGTTTATCTGCCGATATAAAGTACGGGGTACTCGAAATGGAGGAAGATCAAAACATGCTGAACGAGGTGGTTGTAGTTGGCGAAGCACCTCCTATCAGAATTAAAAAAGACACACTTGAATTCAACGCGGCGTCGTTTAAGGTGCGACCGGATGCGAACGTCGAAACGATGCTGAAGCAACTTCCAGGTGTCGAAATTGACGCTGATGGTAAAATTACGGTCAATGGCAAAGAGGTAAATAACATACTTGTCAACGGAAAGCCATTCTTTGATGCCGACGGTAAGATTGCGCTGCAGAGCCTTCCGGCCGATATCATCAATAAGGTTCAGATCACCGACACCAAATCGAAAAAAGAAGAGTTGGCAGGGCAGCAGGCGTCGTCAAACAACGCGAGCATAAATTTGACAATCGATGATGACAAGAACAAAGGATTCTTTGGAAAAGTCACCGGCGGTTATGGTACAGATGAGCGATATGAAAGTAGCTTGTTAATAAATTATTTTAAAGACAAACGAAAATTAAGCGTGCTTGCATCGTCAAATAATATTAATGCGACAGGCTTTTCGATGAATGAAATTTTTGACAGCATGGGCGGTGGCCGAAATTCATCGGTGTACTACAATGACAATGGGTCCTTCGGTATTAACGGCATGCGCTTTGGCGGGGGAAATGGCATCACTCAGTCACATATTGTCGGCGTCAATTATGCTGATGAACTCTTTAAAGGTTTTGACACCCGGACAAGCTACTTTTATTCAGGCGCCGAAACTAAAAACGTAAACCGCACAAAACAAATAAACCTGTTGCCCGACGGTACTTTTACAACCGAGTCTACAGCCGTAGCGGAACAGAATAGATCTTCGCATAGCGCCAATCTCGACATTGAGTTTAAGATCGATTCGACGTCTACGATCTTTGTCGCCCCTCGTTTTACAAACGGGTATTCGACAAGCCGTCAAAATTCGACGGAGGTCTCATCAGACGAAAACGGACTCCTGAACGAAAATATATCCGATGCATTCCAGGAACAGAAAAACCAAAGGTTTACGAATTCATTTGTTTACACCAAGAAATTTGCAAAGAAAAACCGGATACTTTCGGTGACCTTTAATAATGACAATTCGACCGACAGCAATGATGAGCGCAGCATATCGGCTACAACGTTCTATGAAGACCTGAATGGCGACGGGACACCCGACCAAACAACCCAGGATAACCGTAACCAGCTTGGGCGAAACACCAATATCCGGAATGACTTTTCGGGCGAAGTCGAGTGGGAAGAACCAGTAACCGATTCACTTCGAATTATTGTAGCGGCTAACTACGACTTCGAAGGAAATTCGTTTGATCGTAATACTACCGATTTCAATCCGGCTGATGGTGAGTATAATATCCTCAACGAAACACTTTCAAGATATCTTGAGTCGGACATAAGAACGCTGACGCCCGAAATAGGTTTCCGCTGGCAGAGGAGTAAGTTGAATTTAACGACTGCTTTCGGTACCGCGCTGACAAAATTCAGCAGTGCGTCCCAATATCTGGGAGCTCAGGTAATGATGGAAAAAGATTACATGCTTCCGACCGCATCCGTCCGACTTAACTACGATATCACCAAAGCGAAGTCGATATGGGCAAGTTATAATTATGACGTTTCGTTTCCAAGTGCTGCACAGGTTCTGCCCGTTGAAGATTTTTTTAATCCATTAAACACCACAATCGGAAATCCTGATCTGAATCCAAATAAATATCACTCGGTTTATTTAAGTTTTAGAAATTACGACTATGCGACGCGTTCAGGTTTTGGTTTGTACGCAGGAGGGAATTATTATGACTCACAGATAATATCTTCGGTACTTTTTGATGAAAGCCGGAAGCGTACCACGACTTATGGGAACGTCGCAGATACTTATAACAGTTGGTTTGGTGGTTATATGAATAAGTCGGTAAAGAATGGAGCCCACACGTATAAATTTAATCTGGGGCTTAATGCGGGTGTGAACTATAACAAAGGTTTTACGAACGCCGAGTTGTTTGAGGCACAATCCTTCCGATTTACGCCCCGCGCTTCGTTTAATTATGATTATGGCGAAATTGTTTCATTAAATCCTTCCTATAATTTTACGCTTAGTGAGACCACATATAAAAATTATGTGATAGACCGCGCGTCGAACCTCATGCATCGTTTTAATCTTCAAACAACGACGTATTGGCCAAAGAGTGTTGTTCTTGGTAATGATTTTGGCTACACCTATAATTCTAATATTGCCGATGGATTTAAAAAGGATTTTTATTTATGGAATATAAGTCTCGGATATAATTTCTTTAAAGATCAACTGTTGGCGAAAGTGAAGGTATACGACGTACTGAATCAGAATCAAAATGCGACACGAACGATTTCGGCAACTACGATCCGCGACGAAGAAAATATTGTCCTGCAGCAATATGTGATGTTTTCGCTGACGTATAAGTTATCTAAATTTGGTGGAGCAGAGACTAAGGGTGGTCGCAGTAGGATGTTCTAGGCCTTCACTTTTGAATAAAAATGTCTGTAAATAGAAATGCCAGCTTCACTTCAGCTGGCATTTTTATTAATGTTACCAGCCACCGCTGGCACCGCCACCACCAAATCCTCCTCCGCCGCCGAAGCCGCCGAAACCACCGCCTCCGCCTCCGCCAAAACCACCGCCTCCAAAGCCGCCTCCGCCACTACGGCCCAAGCTGCTCAGGATAATGATGCTTGCAAGATCGGAGCCGCTGAAACCTCCGGTTCGCCCGCCGCTTCCGCCCCCGCGGTTTTTGACCATCATGATTATGAATAACAAAATCAAACCAAATACGATAAGCACTAAACCAAAGCCCGGACCATCGCCTACCTTACGGTCATTTTTGTACTCACCGCTCATTACCTGCATTATTGCAGTTGTGCCTTTGTCGATACCATCGTAATAGTTGCCTTTTTTGAATTCGGGAGTGATTACCTGTTCAATGATCCGCCGGGACAGGGCGTCGGTTAGCAGGTGTTCTGTTCCGTACCCGGATTGGATGGTAACACGCTTGTCTTCCATCGCAAACAGCATTACGATTCCGTTGTCTTTACCTTTTTGCCCTATTCCCCACTTGTGCCCGAGATCGGTTGCATACCGGGCAATATCCTCGCCCTGGGTCGTCCCGACTAGCACTACAAAGAGTTCTGTCGAGGTAGAATCTGAATAATTTTTTAGCTTTTCGTATAGTTGCCTCGTCTGTACATCGGTCAAAGTTCCTGTATTTTCCAGGTCCATAATTGGGGCGATAAACGACGGCCTCTCGGGGATCCTGACCGCCTGGGCGTGCCCCACGGTGTGCCAGAGTAAGCATAGTATCGGTAAAAGAGCGTAAAGTATTTGCGTTTTTAATTTAATCATCAGCCTCTTGAAATATCATTTGAAAGTTCGTTGGTGTCATCGTGCTTAAACGGGAAATGCTGCTGTAAACGTTCCCCTGCGCGCAGAATTCCGGCAACGAGCCCGTTTTTAAAGCGTCTTTCCCTGAAATGCGAAATGACCAAGTCTTTGGTGCAGTCCCAAAAATCGTCCTCGACAACTTTGTCGATGCCCTGATCGCCGATAATTGCGAAGGTATGATCGGAAACGCCGACATAGAACAATACACCATTCCTGACCGCGGTATTATGCATGCCGAGTTCTACAAAAACCTGTTGCGCGCGTTCGAGGGGCGGCAGGTCGGTGTGGTTTTCTATATGAACACGTATCTCGCCCGATGTATTTTTTTCGGCCGTTGCAATAGCGGCTACTATTTCCTTCTCATCGTCAGCGCTCAGGAATTTATCGGTTGTATCTGCCATGTGTTAAAAGTTAAAGTCGACATCGGGTGCTTTTTCAGCGCCTTCATCCGATTTAAATCGTGCCATTCCATCAAAGCCAAAAATGCCCGCGAAGATTACGCTTGGGAAACTTTTGATGCGTTTGTCATATACATTAACCGCTTCGTTATATCTGTCGCGGGTGACGTTGATCCTGTTTTCTGTGCCTTCCAACTGAGACTGAAGCTCCAGAAAATTTTGATTTGCTTTCAGTTCCGGATATCTTTCGACCGATACTAAAAGTCGGGACAATGCGCCACTTACGCCTGCCTGTGCCTGCTGGAACTGCGCAAGTTGTTCGGGTGAAATATTAGAAGGATCGACGTTTACCGCTGTTGCCCGTGATCGTGCCTGAATAACATCTGTCAGCGTTCCCCGCTCAAATTCGGCTGCGCCCTGTACTGTTTTCACAAGATTGCCGATCAGGTCATTTCGTCGCTGGTAGCTGCTTTCAACATTTGACCAGGCAGTTTCCGCATCGGCCCTGACACCAACAAGGCTATTGTATGAGCTGATTGCCCAAATAACGATTAGTAAAATAATTGCACCGGGTATTAGCCATTTTTTCATTTTAATCTGATTTTAAAGTTGGTTTTTAATATTAGTGAGTTGTATTTTTATCGATTCGAGTTTACTGATAATCTCGTATTTATCCAGCGTCTTTTTTTGTCCCTGCCGAAGATGTGTTCGAGCTCCGTCGAGCGTAAAACCGCGCTCTTTCACCAAATGGTAAATAAGCTTCAGGTTCTTTACGTCTTCGGGGGTGAACATCCTGTTTCCTTTGGCATTTTTCTTTGGCTTTAGAATATCAAACTCTTTGTCCCAGAAACGGATAAGCGACGCGTTGACATTAAATGCCTTCGCGACTTCGCCTATACTGTAGTACCTTTTATCCGGTGGTAATTCTATTTGCATTAGTCCAAAGATTCGTTTTCCTGATTGGCTAATTTAGCGATAACTTCGTATTCGGCAGCCGAAATGTTTCCGTAATAGAAATTAAGCGGATTCACCACCTGTCCGTTTTTGTGTACTTCGTAATGCAGATGGGGGGCTTCCGAGCGTCCTGTGCTTCCCACATAGCCAATTACATCGCCTCGCTTGACGCGCTGTCCTTTTCTCGCCTTGTATTTGCTCAGATGCGCATAGAGCGTTTCGTAACCAAATCCGTGACGGACAACGATGTGGTTTCCATAACCCGATGCCGTATTGTCGGCCCTGACTACGACGCCGTCGCCAGTGGCGAATACAGGCGTTCCTGTCTTGGCTGAAAAGTCCATTCCTGCGTGGAATTTCCTGACTTTCGTGAACGGGTCGCTTCGGTAACCGAATCCCGAAGCCATCGACTTCAGGTTTTCGTTACGGATTGGCTGGATGGCCGGAATAGCTGCCAGCAGTGCGCTTTTTTCTTTGGCAAGTTTCAAGATTTCATCAAGCGATTTCGATTGGATCGCTAGTTCTTTTGAGATTATGTCGACGCGTCTGGCGGTATTGATCACGAGTTCGGAATTATTGTAGCCTTCCAGTTCCTTATATCTGTTGACTCCGCCAAAGCCGGCTTTGCGTTGCTCCTGGGGTATTGGGGAAGTATTGAAATAAGCGCGGTAAATGTTGTTGTCGCGTTCGGCGATACTGGCGAGCACCTCGTCGATCTGGTCCATCTTTTTGTTGACCAACGCGTAGCTGAGTTTCAGGTTCTCAATCTCGCGAGCCTGAAGGCGGTCTTTCGGAGTTTCAAAATAAGGCGTGTTCAGCAAAACCACAAATGCCATAAATCCGAAAATAGCAGATGAAAGCACAAACAGGGCAGCATAGCCGAGTTTAGCCGCTTTCCTTGTTTTAATTTTCCGGTACGCCAGACTCTCAGAATCGTAATAGTATTTAACCTTTTTCATGTTTTAAAAAATCCTATTTTTGCATCGGAAAAACAGGCTTTTAGAAGAGTGTAAATGTTTGTCGAACAAATTTAATAAATAGTTTTGCTCGAACACTTCAAAATCGACATAATGCTGTTTTTATTATAAACACCGGCTTCCTGCTATTTTATATCATACCAATGACTTCACAAACTATACGGCAACAATTTCTTGAGTTTTTCGAATCGAAAGGTCACTTGATTGTCCCTTCGGCACCAATTGTTTTAAAAGATGACCCGACGCTAATGTTCAACAACTCGGGGATGGCACAGTTCAAGGAATATTTCCTGGGCAATAAAATGCCAAAAAGCCCACGTATTGCCGATACCCAAAAATGCCTTCGCGTTTCCGGAAAGCATAATGACCTCGAGGAAGTTGGTATCGATACGTATCACCATACGATGTTCGAGATGCTGGGCAACTGGAGTTTTGGCGATTATTTTAAAAAGGAGGCAATTGAATGGGCGTGGGAATTGCTTACCGAAGTGTACCGAATAGATAAAAATATTCTTTATGTAACCGTTTTTGAAGGGAGCAGGGAAGATAACGTACCCTTCGACCAGGAAGCATTTGATATTTGGAAGAACCTGATTCCCGAGGACAGAATATTACTTGGAAATAAAAAAGACAACTTTTGGGAGATGGGAGATCAGGGGCCGTGTGGTCCTTGCAGTGAAATTCATGTTGATATCAGAACAGCCGAAGAGAAAGCAAAAACCCCTGGCAGGGACCTGGTCAACAACGACCATCCGCATGTGGTCGAAATCTGGAACAACGTGTTTATGGAATTCAATCGAAAAGCCGACGGAACGCTTGAGAAGCTTCCGGCGCGGCATGTTGACACCGGAATGGGCTTTGAGCGTTTGTGTATGGTCCTGCAGGGCGTTCAGTCGAATTACGACACCGATGTTTTTACCCCGCTGATTTCAAAAATCGAAACCATCACCCACAAGAAGTATACTGTTAAGTCGGATACCGATGAACAGGAGAAAACCAACATAGCGATCCGTGTCATTGCCGATCACGTACGTGCCGTCGCATTTGCGATCGCGGATGGCCAGCTCCCGTCGAATACAGGTGCGGGCTATGTGATCAGACGGATTTTGCGTCGTGCGATTCGCTACGGCTTTACATTTTTAAACACCAAAGAGCCGTTCATCTATCAGCTCATAGAAACACTTGCCGCGCAAATGGGCGGTTCTTTTCCCGAAATACGTATGCAGCAGGAGCTGGTGACCAATGTTATCCGAGAGGAGGAAGTCTCGTTTTTACGCACGCTCGACCAGGGTTTGCAGCTGCTCGAAAATGTTATTGCAAGTACCACCGGAGCCACCGTATCGGGACAAAAGGCGTTTGAACTGTACGACACCTTCGGGTTTCCGGTCGATTTAACAGCTCTGATTTTGCGCGAACGCAATCTGGAGCTTGACGAGAAAGGCTTTGAAGAGGCGATGCAGGTCCAGAAGTCACGGTCGCGTGCCGCTTCGGAAATATCACGTGGTGACTGGATCATCGTCAGAGATGACTTGCCGGAAGGGTTCGTCGGCTACGATCTACTGGTAAATGAGGTCAGGATCACGAGGTATCGGGAAATTGACTCAA
>CAZLWZ010000055.1:0-8385 GCA_964563275.1 uncultured Flavobacterium sp. | reverse complement strand
ATAATGTCTTACTGGGCATAATAGCAGGATTTACCACGGTTTTACATGCACGGAATTTCCAGCGGGTCGAAGCGTATTTCAGTGGATTCAAACAGGGTGGCTATCGCGGCGCAATGTTTGGCGCGTCCATTTTGGCATTGATGATCTTCCTGATGCCGACACTCTTTGGTGAAGGATATGAAAGTATAAAAACCCTCGCAAACGATAATCCGCAGGTACTGCTGGAGAATACGCTGCTCGAACAGTTTCGTGATAATGAATGGGTATTATTAATTTTTCTCGGAATAACATTGCTTGTAAAGTCGGTCGCCACGGGGCTGACTCTCGGTAGCGGCGGCAACGGCGGGAACTTTGCTCCTTCACTTTTTGTAGGCTCCTACCTCGGTTTCGTTATGGCTAAACTGGTTAATATGACCGGAATCGACCATCAGCTTCCTGTAGCGAATTTCACCGTTGTTGGGATGGCGGGAATTTTAAGCGGACTTTTCCATGCGCCGTTGACAGCGATTTTTCTTATCGGTGAAATTACCGGAGGCTATGATTTGATGATCCCGCTGATGATCGTCTCTTCGATTAGCTTTGCGGTTTCAAAACAATTTGAAACGCATTCGATGGATGTGAAACACTTGGCTGACAGCGGAGAAGTATTCACCAGCGATAAAGACAAAAACATCCTGCTCAATATAGACATCCTGAAACTGATCCGCACCGGCGATAAAACGCTCCGCGCCGGCGACTCGATCCAAGGCCTTGTCGCGCTTTTATCGGGGACGCGGCAGGAAGTTTTCGCGGTACTTGACGATAAGGGGAATCTTACCGGCGTTATCGACCTGAATGAAATCCGTCCTATTGTCTTTAATCCGTTTCGGGTTAAATTCACAAACTTACAGGAGTTGACATCGCCGCCGAAAGCGATCATCAATTTTGAAGAGGGACTCGACGCGGTGATGCGTCGTTTCGATGAAACCGATTCAGAGATGCTGCCGGTTTTATCGAACGGAAAATTTAAAGGCTTTATTTCTAAAACCGAAGTACTCGAAGCCTACCGCGAGACCTTCCGCGAGATGGTCATTGAGTAAATGCTTTAACAATATCTTGTGCGGTCGGTGCCAAAGATTTCTGTTCAAAATCGTAACTTTGCGCTCCTTTTACGGGATTTAAAAAATTATGATTAAAACTGACGAAACTATTGAGGTTCTTGGCGCACGGGTGCATAATCTCAAAAATATTGATGTTATTATCCCACGCGAAAAACTTGTGGTGATCACCGGACTTTCAGGATCCGGGAAATCATCATTGGCTTTTGATACGATTTATGCCGAAGGACAACGGCGATATATCGAAACCTTTTCAGCGTATGCAAGACAATTCCTTGGCGGACTTGAGCGACCCGATGTAGATAAAATAGACGGATTGTCACCTGTAATTGCGATTGAACAAAAAACCACCAGCAAGAGTCCGCGCTCCACCGTTGGAACTATCACCGAAATCTATGACTTCCTGCGATTGCTTTACGCACGAGCCGCCGATGCTTACAGTTACAACACAGGTGAAAAAATGGTCAGCTACAGCGACGAACAAATTAAGGAACTGATAAAGCACGATTTTGCTGGAAAGCGTGTCAACATCCTCGCGCCGGTGATCCGCGCAAGAAAAGGACATTATGGCGAATTGTTCCAGCAGATCGCAAAGCAGGGTTTTCTTCGGGTGCGCGTGAATGGCGAACTCACCGAGATCACTCCGGGAATGAAGCTCGATCGCTACAAGACACACGACATTGAAATTGTAATCGACCGCATGCAGATCACGCCATCGGATGAAGACGACCGTCGGCTTTCGGAAAGTATCAATACTGCGATGCATCATGGCGAAAATGTGTTGATGGTTCTCGATCAGGATACTAATGAGGTGCGGTTCTTCAGCAGGAACCTGATGTGCCCCACGACCGGGATCTCGTACCAGAACCCGGAGCCAAATTTATTTTCATTTAACTCGCCTAAAGGTGCGTGCCCAAACTGCAACGGTCTTGGCACAGTCAACGAGATCAACTTGCAGAAAATAATCCCGAACCCTAAACTTTCGATTAGACAAGGTGGCCTGGCCCCACTTGGTGAATATAAATCGACATGGATTTTCAAGCAGCTTGAAACCATCGGCGAGAAATTCAAATTCAAATTGACCGATCCGATCAGCAAAATTCCGGCCGACGCACTGGAAGTGATCCTGAATGGCGGAAGCGAAAAATTTGCTGTCGAATCTAAATCACTTGGTGTTACCAAAGAATATAAGATTGACTTCGACGGCATATCGAATTTCATTAAAAATCAATATGAAGAGGCGGGAACGACATCTATTAAACGATGGGCGAAGGATTTCATGGACGAAGTTAAATGTCCGGTATGCGAAGGTTCGCGGCTTAAGAAGGAAGCACTATATTTTAAAATCAGCGATAAGAATATTGCAGATTTATCGGGAATGGATATTTCGGATCTCACGAATTGGTTCGCAAATTTAAATTCGCAACTTTCTGATAAACAATTGTTAATAGCGATTGAAGTAATTAAAGAGATTAATGACCGATTGGCGTTTTTGATGAACGTCGGACTCGATTACCTATCGCTGAACCGCAGCTCGAAATCGCTTTCGGGCGGTGAGGCGCAACGAATCAGGCTTGCCACGCAAATCGGATCGCAGCTTGTCGGAGTGCTTTATATTCTGGACGAGCCAAGCATCGGTCTGCACCAGCGCGATAATGACAAATTGATAAAATCGCTCGAACAATTGCGCGACATTGGTAACTCGGTTATTGTAGTCGAGCACGATAAGGACATGATTGAGCGTGCCGATTATGTAATCGATATTGGTCCGCGCGCCGGAAAATACGGAGGTGAAATCATCAGCGCCGGAACGCCGCAGGAAATGCTCGAAAGCGACACGATTACTGCGCAGTTCATGAACGGACAACGAAAGATTGAAATTCCGAAGCAACGCCGCAAAGGCAACGGGAAATCGCTGACATTAACAGGCGCGACCGGCAACAACCTTAAAAATGTATCAATTACGCTTCCGTTGGCACAATTGATTTGCGTAACCGGAGTTTCAGGAAGCGGAAAATCGACGCTGATAAACGAGACGTTGTATCCAATCTTAAATGCGCATTATTTCAATGGTGTGAAGCGTCCGCAGCCGTACAAGAAAATAGAAGGGCTTGAACATATCGACAAGGTAATCGACATCGATCAAAGTCCGATTGGCCGTACACCGCGCTCAAACCCTGCAACTTACACCGAAGTTTTTACCGAAATCAGGAACCTGTTCACGATGACCAGCGAAAGTATGATTCGAGGATACAAAGCGGGCCGGTTCAGCTTTAATGTCAAAGGCGGCCGATGCGAGACATGTGAAGGATCGGGTGTGCGCACGATTGAAATGAATTTCCTACCCGACGTGTATGTGGAATGCGAGACTTGTCAGGGAAAGCGGTTCAACCGCGAAACATTGGAAATCAGATATAAAGGCAAATCGATATCGGATGTGCTGAACATGACCGTTGACGAAGCGGTTCCGTTTTTTGAAAACATTCCGAAAATTTACCGAAAAGTGAAGACGATTCAGGATGTCGGCCTTGGGTACATCACTTTAGGCCAACAAAGCACTACCTTGTCTGGTGGCGAAGCACAGCGGATAAAATTGGCAGGTGAACTCTCGAAAAAAGATACCGGCAATACGTTTTACATTCTCGATGAACCAACAACCGGGCTCCATTTTGAGGATATCCGCGTGTTGATGGACGTGATCAACAAACTCGTTGATAAGGGAAACACGATTTTAATTATTGAACACAATATGGATGTAATCAAGTTGGCAGACTACATTATAGACATTGGTTATGAAGGAGGAAAAGGCGGTGGCGAGGTGGTAGCAAAAGGAACGCCTGAGCAGGTGGCTAAAAATAAAAAAAGCTACACCGCGCAATTTTTGAAAAAAGAATTAACTTAGCCCGGTTTGGCTGTTGGATTTGGGCGGCTTCGGCCTGATTCCTGCTTTGACAAAGGACGTTGAGAATGTGATTGGTAAGACAGCGACAAACTCCATAAATAAGAAATAACGATTTATAAATTTTAGTATGCGTTTAGAAGATTTTGATAATGACGAGGATAAAATAATTCAGGACCGTCTGAAACAAAAGACGTGGAATGAGATTCGCACCAATGATTCGTGGGCGATTTTTAAGATAATGGCCGAGTTTGTCAACGGTTACGAATCGATGGGCCGCATTGGGCCATGTGTTTCGATTTTTGGATCGGCGCGAACAAAACCGGAAGATGCATTTTACCTGCTGGCCGAGAAAATTGCGTTTAACATCAGCAAAGCGGGCTATGGCGTGATCACCGGCGGAGGGCCCGGAATCATGGAAGCGGGTAACAAAGGCGCGCATCTTGGTGGAGGAACCTCGGTTGGACTGAACATTGAACTGCCGTTTGAGCAACATTTTAACCCGTATATCGACAAGGATAAAAACCTGAATTTCGATTACTTTTTTGTCCGCAAGGTGATGTTCGTCAAATATTCACAGGGATTTGTAATCATGCCCGGAGGTTTTGGGACACTTGATGAAATGTTCGAGGCAATTACCCTTATCCAGACGAAGAAGATCGCGAAGTTCCCGATAATCCTGGTGGGCCGCGAATTCTGGGCGGGATTAATGGATTGGATAAAAGCGGTGATGGTCGATAAACATGCTACAGTGAGTCCGGGTGATCTTGATCTTATCAAACTTGTGGATACGGCCGAAGAAGTTGTCGAAGCGCTCGATAGTTTCTACAAAAAGTACAACCTGAGTCCCAATTTTTAACCATAGCTGCATATTGCAGCTTTTTTTTTCATTAAAGCAACCTTTTGAAGCGATTGCATCTTGCTGTTATAATTTGTGCGTATGTTTATGCGTTACATTGTGCCGAATCCCCTAACCTACTGCATTCTTGAAACGTTTTCATTTTCTCGTTTTTTTAATATTTTCATCGTCGTCCCTCTTGGCACAGCATCATTCAAAACTGGATGTCGAACTGGTCGATGAGCAAAAGACGCTGAATGTCAGGCAGGAGCTAACATTTGTGAATGACTCGGATGATATTCTTCAGGTGCTGGTGTTGAACGACTGGAACAATGCTTATTCTTCCAAGTCGACACCGCTGGCAAGGCGCTTTTCCGATGAATTCGTGCGCAACTTCCATCTGGCCAAAGATGCCGAACGAGGCCATACCGAAGTTCTTTCAATACTTGATCAAAATGATCTTTTCCTGACGTGGAGCCGGCCTGAGCGCACTCCCGACCTGATTGAAGTTACGTTGCGGGAACCATTGCTTCCCGGTCGTGCGGTTAAGCTGAAACTTATTTATAAGGTGAAATTGCCAAGTGATCGTTTTACCCATTACGGTTATAAAAGCAATGGTGGTTATTATCTGAAGAACTGGTACCTGACGCCGGCGCGGTATGAAAATCACCGTTTCTTAAGATACTCAAATTTGAATTTAGACGACATTGCGAACGCGGTATCAGATTATGATATAGAGATTAAAGTTCCCGCGAATGCAGAAGTTGTTTCCGATTTAGACGTAGTATCGACCTATCGTGATCTATCGGTCGCCAAGCATAGATTTTCGGGAGCAAACCGTAAGGAGTTCCATTTGTTTATCAATCCCGTGCGCACTTTTTACTCCTATAAAAACGAGGTTGTTGAAGTGGCGAACGGATTGCAAAACGCGAAGGTAAATGAGATTCAGCAGGCGCTGATTGTAGACAGGATTACGAAATATGTCGATCAGAATATCGGCGATTACCCCTATCGGAAGATCACGGTTTCACAATCAGATTATGACAGGAATCCTTTTTATGGACTGAACCAGTTGCCGTCGTTCATTAGTCCGTTTTCAGACGAATTCCTGTATGAGATCCAGTTCCTGAAAACGTATCTGAACAATTACCTCAAGACCAGCATGCAGTTGGATGCGAGGAAAGATAACTGGGTGTTCGATGGCATCCAGGTGTATATGATGATGAAATATATCGAGGAATTTCATCCGGACAGCAAAATGATGGGTGCTGTCGCTAACTGGCGGCTGCTGAAAGGCTTTAATCTGGTCAACCTCGACTTTAACGAGCAGTACAGCTATTTTTACATGCTGATGGCGCGAAAAAATCTGGACCAACCCATTGGCGCTCCAAAAGATCAATTGATCAAATTCAACGAACAGATTGCCGGAAAATACCGGTCCGGCTTAAGTTTCAGATACCTTGATTCATACCTGGGCGATACGGCAGTGAGCGACGGAATCCGGCAATTTTACGCGCGTGCAGTGGCGCAGAGAAGCGACCGAAGCGATTTTGAATACCTGCTTCAGTCGAAGTCGCCAAAAAACATCGACTGGTTCTTCGCGACCATTATCGATTCGCGTGATCTTATCGATTATAAATTCGATCAAGTTAAATTTGACAATGACAGCATCGCATTTACGATCAACAATAAGACCGGCAATTCGGTGCCCATGCCAGTGTATGGTTTAAAAGACGGTAAAATTGTCTTTAAAGAATGGCTAGACGAGCATCAGGACGACAGTCTTACTGCGCTTCCGAGACTCGGTGCCGATAAAATCGTACTGAATTATGAGAATCAGGTACCTGAATATAATCTGCGCAATAATTGGCGCTCGCTTAGTGGGTCGATTACCAACAGGCCAATAAAGTTTACCTTTATGAAAGATCTCGAGGATCCGTACTATAACCAGATTCTGTACGTACCCACGTTCATGTACAACTTATACGACGGGCTATCACTGGGTATGCGGCTTCACAACAAGACAATTCTGGATAAACCCATTATTTTTGACGTCAACCCGATGTATTCATCGAATCAAAAGATGTTGATCGGTAATTTTGGAGTATCGGTCAATCAAAACATTCGCGAAGGAGCGCTGTACAATATTCGATACGGGGTCGGCGGTTCTTATTTTCACTATGCACCCGATGCTGCGTATACAAAACTAACGCCGTCGCTGACCTTCCGTTTCAGGGAACCGAACTTTCGCGACAACAGAAAACAGATGATCATGTTTCGCGAAGTTATCGTACATCGCGAGCCAACCGGTTTCGATGTAGCAGCCGATGATGATATTGAAAACTATTCAGTTTTTAATGCTCGTTACATAAATACCCGGACTGAGCTCGTACATCATGTGAATTTTGTATCCGATTTGCAGTTCTCGGGGAAATTTGGGAAAGCATCAGGCGAAATTGAATTCCGGCAGTTATTTGAAGACAACCGTCAGTTGAGTTTACGACTTTACGCAGGGACGTTCCTGTACAACAATACCGGGAACGACTTTTTTAATTTTGCACTCGACCGCCCTACCGATTATCTTTTTGATTATAACTATTACGGACGATCGGAAGGTTCGGGACTTTTTAGCCAGCAGCTTATCTTATCCGAAGGCGGTTTTAAATCAAAACTCGATACACCCTACGCTGATCAATGGATTACCACGGTCAATGCCGGCTTCAGTATCTGGAACTGGATCGAAATGTATGCCGATGCCGGTTTTCTTAAGAACAAAGGCCATCGCGCCCAATTTTTGTATGATAGCGGCATCCGACTGAATCTGGTTACTGATTATCTGGAACTGTATTTTCCGGTGTATTCGTCGAATGGCTGGGAAATCGGCCAACCCGATTATGACCAGCGTATTCGGTTTATAGTGACCCTTGACCCAAAAACACTTATAAATTTATTCACCAGAAAATGGTTTTAATAATGCCAACAGCATCATTATGTTGAACAAATAATAAAGAAATCAGGTTTCTGATGTGAATTGCTTATTAACTCAGCCACTTTCTGCAAATTTTCTGGCTATTATTAAATTCTATTTTCTGCATCGTATTAGGAATAGTGCGCCCATTTTGCTTAAATTTGTGGTCTTATAGAGAAATAATATGACTGAAGCCGAATCTACTCAAGCATTATCATTTGAAGATTTTAAAAAAGAAGTACTGCACGATTATGATCTTGCGGTAGTCAGCCGTGAATGCAGTCTTTTAGGCAGGCGCGAAGTGTTGACCGGTAAGGCCAAGTTCGGAATTTTCGGCGACGGAAAGGAAGTACCGCAATTAGCGATGGCCAAAGCATTTAAAAACGGTGACTTCCGGTCAGGATATTACCGCGATCAGACTTTCATGATGGCAATCGGCCAATTAACACCGCAGCAGTTTTTCGCGGGCTTATACGGCCATACCGATCTTGAGCACGACCCAATGTCGGCCGGACGCCAGATGGGAGGCCATTTTGCAACGCATAGTTTAAATGCTGATGGTTCGTGGCGAAATCTGACAGTA
>CAZLWZ010000054.1:0-8485 GCA_964563275.1 uncultured Flavobacterium sp. | reverse complement strand
CAAGTTTATTGATGTTGGCGTCGCGATCCTGTGCCGCCAAAACAACCATAACGGTTAGCTGATACAGGTTTTTGTAATCCAGCACATGCTTATAGTCGCGATACTTGTCAATGAGTTTCTGAAAGGCTTTTGGCCAATCAACCGGCTGTTGCTCCTGATTCATACTTTATTTTTTGAAATCCACCGACAGCGAATTAACGCAATACCTTGTACCGGTTTCTGTAGGTCCATCATCAAACACATGGCCAAGGTGACTGCCGCAGGTCGCACAAAGAATCTCAGTGCGCATCATACCATGCGAGGTATCTTTTATATATTCAACTTTCCCCGGAATGGACTCATCGAACGAGGGCCAGCCGCAACTGGAGTTAAATTTGGAGCTGCTTTCAAACAATTCCTCACCGCATGCACCGCAACAGTATGCACCCTTTTCAAAGTGCATATTGTATTTTCCTGAATGTGGAAATTCGGTTCCTTTCTGCCGCAATATTTTGTAGCGCTCCAGCCCGAGATCCTGCTTCCACTGTTCTTCTGTTTTATTAATCTTATAATTCATAGCTCTTATTGTTATTGTTTTTGCGGAATAAATTTTACTGCGACCGAATTTGTACAGTACCTCTTGCCGGTCGTTTGCTCAGGTCCATCGTCGAATACATGGCCAAGGTGACCTCCACAATCGGCACAGGTCACTTCTATACGCTGCATCCCAAAGGAGTTGTCCTCATGATAATTCACGCTTCCATCAATTGCCTGATCAAAGGATGGCCAACCGCAGTCGGTTTTAAATTTCGCGTCCGATTTAAAAAGTACGTTTTTACAAGCTGCGCAGACATATGTTCCGGTTTCAAAGTTATCGACATACTTGCCACTGAAGGGCCGCTCGGTTCCCTTTTCTCTCAAAATATGGTACTGCTCGGGCGTAAGCTGCTGTTTCCACTGCGCTTCGGTTTTATCGATCTTAAAATTGTTTGCTGCTCTTTTTTCTTGTCTTTTTTCTTGTCCTTCACATGATATTATCGAGAACGTAAGCAGAAGGAGGTATACTAGTTTCATTTTTTTCTCTTTTTATAAAAGCTATTGTTTTGCTGATCACCTGTCCATCCCCCAAGATTTTTCTGTGTCCGAGACCTTGCGTCACTAGTAATTGCCCGTTCCGTAAATGCCGGTGGATGTTGATTGCCGCTGCAACGGGTACTTCTAAATCTTTCTCATCATGTATGACCAAAACAGGAATATCAATGTGTTGTGCAGCGTAATATGCCGAATAATCATCCATTACTTCTAAAGTGTTGCGTTCGAAATGCCCTGTCATCAAATCAACGTATTTGTTGTCGAGCCTTAGTTTGCTGATGAAATCCGTGATAATATCACCTACCTTATCTCCGCTACCAATCGTCACCAGGCACTGAACAGAAAATCCCCGACTAACGGCATTTAACAAAGACATCCCACCAAGTGAATGTCCGACAGCGGCTGTGAATGGACCGAACTTTTTATCGATTTCGGTTATAGACGAGACAAATTCGGGCATTAAAGTAGTGACACCGTCTGATTTCCCGTGAGCCGGAGCATCGAAACTAACGGTCGAAAAACCGGCCAAAAGCAATGCATCAGCTATTTTGAAAAGTTGTGTTCCGCGTCCCGACCAGCCGTGGACCAACAACACTTTATGTTCGCTTTCGCCATAGTGGTATACGGCAATATTTTTACCAATGTCTGGTACAGGAATGTACTCTTTTCGGCTGCTTCTTTCCATTTCCAGCTCCCGCTTCGGAATTTTATGCCGAATTGGAGTGGTGAATAGCCGTGCGGCGAATAAGACCGTAACTTTGGCTGATATCAAAGACAAGAATCTTGCAGCGACTATTATGGATGCAGGCACTTTGATATTCGCCGGCCGACGTTTCTTCTTTGCTGACATTGCCTTTTTGCTGCAAGTTATTAATTATCATACTTACATGCGCCGGCAGTGTCATAAAATTACCTTAAATTGCATAGCATCATCCAATGAACTTTAATGAATTTTGAATGAACAATGTGGAAGTGTACTCCCGTTTTACCGACTTTGATATAGCGCTGTTTTCTGCGGGTAAACATTTTAAGCTGCACGAGAAGTTCGGTGCACATCTCACCGAGGTACAAGGAGTGCAGGGAGTGTCTTTTGCCGTGTGGGCACCGGCGGCTAAGTCGGTTGCTGTTATTGGCGATTTTAATCATTGGCAGAATGACCATCGTTTGAACGTTCGCTGGGATGGTTCGGGAATTTGGGAGGGATTTATTCCGGGCGTCGAAAAGGGCGCTTTGTATAAATACAAAATTTTTTCCCACCATAATGGCCTCGTTACCGAAAAAGCCGATCCGTTTGCCTTGTATTGTGAAAAGCCGCCGCACACTGCTTCAGTGGTTTGGGATCTGAAATACAACTGGACTGATGATGCATGGATGAAATCCCGCCATAGTAAAAATAGTCTTGAAAAGCCTTATTCGGTATATGAAGTGCATCTGGGATCTTGGCGAAGAACATCGGAAAATAATTTCCTGACCTATCGCGAAATTGCCGATCAGCTGGTAAGTCATGTAGTTGAGATGGGCTTTACTCATGTCGAATTCATGCCTGTGATGGAGTTTCCGTACGACCCGTCGTGGGGTTATCAGATAACTGGATATTTCGCGCCGACATCCCGTTTCGGTACTCCGCAGGATTTTATGTTTCTGGTCGACGAACTTCACAAAGCAGGCATTGGCGTTATCCTGGATTGGGTTCCGTCACATTTTCCATCGGACGAACATGGACTCGGACTTTTCGACGGTACACATCTGTACGAACATCCTGATATGCGCAAAGGCTACCATCCCGATTGGAAGAGCCTGGTATTCAATTACGGCCGCGGGGAAGTGCGGTCTTTTTTGATTAGTAACGCCATTTTTTGGCTGGCGAATTATCATGCTGATGCCTTGCGTGTTGATGCTGTTGCCTCTATGCTTTATCTCGATTATTCCCGAAACGATGGTGAATGGGAGCCAAATGTTTACGGTGGACGCGAAAACCTGGATACGATATCATTTTTAAAAGATTTTAACGAAGCTGTTTATGGCAATTTTGACGGCGTGCAGACAATCGCCGAGGAAAGCACATCATTTCCGATGGTTTCTCATCCCACGTACGCCGGCGGCCTTGGCTTCGGAATGAAATGGATGATGGGCTGGATGAATGATACGCTGCGATATTTTCAAAAAGATACGCTTTATAGGAAATACCATCAAAACGACATTACGATGTCGATGACATACGCTTTCAGTGAAAATTTCATGCTACCGTTATCTCACGATGAAGTAGTTCATGGCAAAGGATCCCTGTTGGGCAAAATGCCGGGTGACGAATGGCAGCAATTTGCGAACCTGCGCCTGTTGTACACTTTTATGTTTATGCACCCTGGTGCAAAATTGCTGTTTCAGGGAGCCGAGTTAGGCCAAAGGTCCGAATGGGATTTTAATGCTGGTATCGATTGGCATCTGTTGGATGAACCCTTCCATAGAGGAATAAAAGCGACGGTCAAGAGTCTGAATTTATTTTACCGCAGTAATCCAGCACTGTATCAATATCAGTTTAAACCCGAAGGTTTTGAATGGATCAGCCACTCGGATCATGAAAACGCAGTCATTGCTTTTTTACGTAAAGGTCTCGCCTCTGAAGACGATTTGTTAATTGTTTGCAATTTCACACCCAATGTGCACGAACATTATCGGGTGGGTGTGCCTGAGAGATGTAATCTGCAGGAGATTTATAACAGCGATTATGAGGGTTTTGGAGGTAGCGGGGTCATCAACGTGGGACTGTTGGCTGTTGAAGATATTGCCTGGAACAATCGCCCTTTTTCGGTTGGTATTCGGCTCGCGCCTTTGGCAGGCATGGCATTTAGGATTGTACAGGAATGATGCTCGTGCTATATCGTTTGCGTAGAAAATGTACCCGGAAGCAGGACGAACCGCAACATAATTCGTAAGTTTGAAGTTCCTCAATGTAACATGTAAAAATGATCACTAACACCGAATTAGAATACAAGGGCGACCTCTATCCTTCACAAATAAAGTCCTTTACACACGACGGCGACTCAATTTTTTTTCATTCCGATAATGATGTCATATTGAAAATAACTGTTCTTCGCGACAGTCTGATTCGTTTCCGCTACACCGCGAAAGGATATTTCAGTAATGATTTTTCGTATGCGTTAGATCGGACTCAGTCGCATGGCTACAATCTTCTCGAAGTAACTGATATCGACGATCACTTTTCAGTTACGACCGCGAAAGTAGTTTGCAAAATTCAGAAAGCAGATATGCGGGTTGCAATCTACGATCTGAATGGCAACAGCATCCTTGACGATGAACTAGGCTTCCATTGGGAGGAAAACTTCCACTATGGTGGCAACACCGTGAAAATGAGCAAAACCTCAAAAGAAGGAGAATCGTATTACGGATTAGGGGATAAAAGCACTCATTTCAATTTAAAAGGAAAGCGTTTGGAAAATTGGGCTACTGATCAGTATGCTTTTCAGAAAGACCAGGATCCGCTTTATAAAGCAGTGCCGTTTTATATCGGTCTACACAATAACCGGTCGTACGGGATCTTTTTCGACAATACATTCCGCACCTTCTTTGACTTTGGGCAGGAGCGTCGAAACGTGACGAGTTTCTGGGCCGAAGGAGGTGAGATGAATTATTATTTCATTTACGGCCCACAAATGCAGGACGTGGTCACTACGTATACGCATCTTACGGGAAAACCCGAATTGCCGCCAATGTGGGCACTCGGTTATCATCAGTGCAAGTGGAGCTACTATCCCGAAAGCAATGTAAAAGAGGTAGCAGCGAAATTTCGTGAATTGCAGATTCCGTGTGATGCGATTTACCTCGATATTGACTACATGGATGGCTTCCGATGTTTTACATGGAACACCAACTATTTCCCGGATCCCAAAAGAATGGTGGCGGAGCTGGCCGATGATGGGTTTAAAACTGTGGTCATTATCGACCCGGGAATCAAAATAGATAAAGAATACGATGTTTATCAGCAAGGACTGCAGAATGATTATTTTTGCAAACGTGCCGACGGGCCGTACATGAAGGGTAAAGTATGGCCCGGCGAGTGCAACTTTCCCGATTATACGAATCCTGATGTCCGCGAGTGGTGGGCCGGAGTATTTAAAGAACTAATCAGTGATATTGGAGTTAAAGGCGTCTGGAACGACATGAACGAACCGGCGGTGATGGAGGTTCCCGGCAAAACTTTTCCACTCGATGTACGCCATGATTACGACGGCAACCCATGCAGTCACAGAAAAGCACACAACATATACGGTACGCAAATGGCCCGCGCAACTTATGATGGTGTCAAACGATTCGCGTATCCAAAACGACCTTTTATAATTACCCGATCGGCTTATTCAGGCGCACAGCGGTACAGCTCGTCATGGACCGGCGATAATGTCGCGTCGTGGGAGCATCTGTGGGTGGCTAATGTGCAGGTGCAACGAATGTCAATTTCGGGAATGGGATTTACAGGATCGGATATTGGCGGCTTTGCCGAGCAGCCTTCTAGTGAATTATACACGCGCTGGATCCAGGTGGGCGTCTTTCATCCGCTTTGCCGTACGCACTCTTCAGGAGACCACGGCGATCAGGAACCATGGTCGTTCGATGAAGAAGTTATCAGTATTACCAGAAAATTTATTTCACTCAGGTACCAGCTTCTGCCTTACTTATATACGATGTTTTGGGAATATGTAAACGATGGTGTTCCGTTGCTGAAACCGCTCGTGTACTACGATCAATCGGATCAGCAAACACATTACCGTACAGACGAATTTATTTTTGGCAATCAGATACTGGTTTGTCCGATTTTAGAACCAAACGCACTTGGACGCAGGATGTATCTGCCCTCGGGCAACTGGTATAATTACTGGACAAACGAATTGGTCGCTGGTAAAAAAGAGCTTTGGGTCGCAACCGACTATGATCAGATACCGGTTTTTATTAAAGAAGGTGCTGTCATTCCGAAATACCCTGTGCAGCAATATGTAGGCGAACTGGAATTTGACGAAATTACTTTGGACATTTATTACAAAGCAGGGAAGGAAAAATCGATTTTATATGAAGATGCACAGGATGGCTATGATTATAACAAAGGTCGATTTAGCCTTGCTACGTTTGACCTGACGGGGAAAGATGGCCAGCTGATTATTCATCAACACAAAATTGGAAAATTTGAGACAAACTATTCAAGATATAAAATTTCTTTGCATGGCCTTCCTTTTGAGGTCAAAAGCATAGAGGTCGATAGTGAGGAATATGAATTTGACAAATTGAGTTTCGACGGACAAACATTAATTGTCGACAAATATTTTTCGTCACTTCGGTTCACCAATGTGGATCACGTATTAGTACATATTTAAGTGCAAATGTTGTAATAAGACGCGGTACCGGTTTCGTAATTTTAAAAGCCTAATGTAAATTATGAAACAGATGAAACAGAGTGATGATAGCCATATAATTCCGATGACATCGGTTCTGAGCGGCAAAGGCCAGGAGGTGCGTCCGGATGTTTACTACTACACAAACCAAATCGTCAACCTGATTTTCATAGGTGAAGCAAAATCGCAAAAATGGACTTTGGTTGATGCAGGGATGCCCGGTTCGGGGAAAGAAATCCTTGCTGAAGCCGAAAAACGCTTTGGAGAAGGCAATCCGCCACAATCAATTTTGCTGACCCATGGCCACTTTGATCATGTGGGAAGCATCGTTTATCTTCTTGAAAAGTGGGGCAACATTTCTGTGTACGTACATTCCGACGAGATTCCGTTCCTTGATGGCCAAAAAGCGTATCCCGAACCTGACCCAACAGTTGAGGGAGGTTTACTGGCCAAAATATCACAAATGTATCCACACGAACCAATTCACATTTCGCCGGTTCTGGAAACGCTTCCAATGGATGGTTCGGTGCCGGGTCTTCCAGAATGGCAGTGGATTTCGACCCCGGGCCATTCGCCAGGTCATGTATCTTTCTTCCGCAGTTCCGACAGAACCCTTCTTGCCGGGGACGCTTTTATAACAGTCAAACAGGATTCCTTTTATAAAGTTCTTTTGCAGAAGGAGGAGGTTCACGGGCCACCGCGGTACCTAACAACCGACTGGACAGCCGCAAAAGCATCGGTCGTGGAACTGCAGCGGCTTAATCCAGCACTTGCCGTTACTGGTCATGGAAAACATATGAGCGATGAGCCACTGCGCCAGGGATTACAACATCTTGTAGAAAATTTTGATACGTACGCCCTGCCGTCGCACGGGAAATATGTTGATGATACCGATACCATGAGCAGCTAATAGTAATTATTTAACAATACTAGAAATTATTGTAACCTCATACCTGCATTATATCGTAATTTTAACATCTTAAAATAAATTACTATTATATGAGAAGAAGATTTTTAATGTCAGTTTCCTGTTTATTAATGATTGCATTTTCGTGTACTACGAAAAATCCGTTCACGGGAAAAAATAATCTGAATTTTGTATCGAACGAGCAACTTTTTCCATCAGCTTTTCAGCAGTATGATCAGTTTCTGAGCGAAAACAAAGTAGTTACCGGCACCGCAGACGCCCGACGCGTTGAGAATGTCGGAATGAAAATTAAGACAGCGGCTGAACGGTATCTCAATGCAAACGGCTTTCAGGACTATCTTAAAGGCTATCAATGGGAATACAAACTTGTACAGGATCCGGCGGTAAATGCATGGTGTATGCCCGGCGGGAAAATCGTAGTATATACGGGACTATTGCCAGTGGCACAGAGTGATGCCGGACTAGCCACAGTAATGGGGCATGAGGTTGCCCACGCATTGGCGAATCACGGAGCGCAACGAATGAGCGCGTCCCAGCTACAGCAATTGGGTGCGGTTGGGGTAGCCGTTGCAACCGGTGGACAAAGTGAGGAAAAGCAACAAATGTGGCAGCAATATTATGGTATCGGTTCTCAGGTAGGTGGAATGCTTCCGTTTAGCCGGAGCCATGAAAGTGAAGCTGACATGATTGGGCTGACGTTGATGGCCATTGCAGGGTATAATCCCGAAGAGGCGCTCGATTTCTGGGAACGCATGGCAGCCAAAGCCAGTAGTGGTGCCCCGCCGGAAATTTTAAGCACGCACCCTTCGAGTTCGACCAGGATGGATAACATCAAAAAATTGATTCCTCAGGCAAAAGCCGAAGCAAAAAAATTTGGCGTTACTTTTTAATTTAAACGCTATCTTCGAAGCTGCTCAAACGAGCAGCTTTTTTTTTGTAAATCATTACCGATGGCAAATTTGGAAAAGGGCAGCAGCAAATTGCTAAATGCCTGGGCATTTTACGATTGGGCAAACTCGGTTTACAGCTTGGTGATCGCGTCGGCTATATTTCCGATTTTTTATGGAGCACTGTTTAAAATTCATGG
>CAZLWZ010000053.1:0-8489 GCA_964563275.1 uncultured Flavobacterium sp. | reverse complement strand
TCTCAACGACCAGACGGCCGTCGACCGATTTAGCCCGCGAGCGTAGATTTTTTATTCCGATGCCGCCAGGTTGCTTCTCTACGTCAAAACCTTTACCATCATCTTCAACCGAGACAATAAGTTCATCTTTAGACCGCCTAATGCTAATTTGGCAATTTCGGGCTTCAGCGTATTTATTTACGTTTAGGATTGTTTCCTGCAGTGTTCGCTGAATTGTAATTTTGATTAGCCCGCTGATATCGTCCCACGGTATGGCTGGATCATGGTCAAACACAAAATTTGTCTTCGATATACCGTTTTGCTGTGTTATGAAATCGGTTAGCAGAAGTATGTAATCGGAATCGTGCTGGAAGTGGTCGATGTGCAGGTCGTGCGAAATCAATCGTACTTCCTTTTCAATTTCCTGAAGCATGTCGACAAACTTCAATCGTTTTGCTTTACTCTCCTTGTCGTCAAGATGATTAAGCATGTCCAGATGCAGCCGCACCGCATATATTCTGTTCATTATTCCATCGTGCAACTCCTTTGATATACGATTTTGCTCGTGTTGCCGCGCGAGAGCCACCTGCAGTTGATGTTCTTTTAGCAAGATAAAAAGTTCCTCGTCGGCCATTTGCTGTTGCTTCTTAAACTCGAGCTCTCGCTTTTGGCTTGAAACATACCGATAAATAAGCAATAGCACCAATAAAAATATTACAAGAATCGAAACCAATACGATTTTCACATTTTTTGTGGTCAAAATCCTGTTTTGATCTTCAACGCGTGCGGTTTCATATTCTATACGAGCGTACTTATTTCGATTTTCACGTTGGGTTTTGTACAAGCTATCGGTGTACCTTATATACTTTTCCTTGTAATTCGCATCCCGTTCTGGATCCATCCGAGAAAGCAGCTTCAGAGTACTTTTAATTTCCTCGCCGGCTCGCGTCCGCTCACTAATTTCTAGCGATTTCCTGAGGTACCGCACCGATTTAGCAGTATCACCCGTCAGAGCATAATATTCACCGAGATTGTTTAGTTTATAAAGTACTTCTGCCTCGCGGTCGTATTTTTGTGAAACCTGAAGCGACTTTACAAGTAAAGGTTCGGCCTCTTTTAAGTCTCCTTTTTTCATTTTGGAATAACCTAAGTTCCCGACTGCCACTGCGTAAACTGCAGGCCATTGCCTCTCAAGTTCTTCATCAATTATTGATTCAAGCTCGGCTATTGCTTCCTTATGCCGACCTGTTTTTTCATAGATATTTGCTATATTGACAGATGATGTAACCGGATAATTATTTTGCCTGTCGATGACCTGACCTTCTTTGGCCATCTCCTCAAGAACTTTTTTCGAGAGCAGATAATACTTCATTGCATTATCGTAGTCATCAAGTTTCTCGAAATTTGAGCCCATTAAATTATAACAGGCAAACAGCAATTTTCGATCCTCCGAATCCACAAGCAACTGCAAAGCAGCTGATAGCTCGATCTCACTCTCAACATAATTGCCCTCGTAAAATAAAAGTACTGCCTTGTTGAACTTCATTCTGGCGGTCTGCTCCTTATGATCTATCGCTCGGTATAATTTTTCGGCTTGTAGGTAGTAGTGATACGCGCTATCTTTTTTGTAGGGTTCGAAATTATCCGCTATATAGTAGTTAGCGCGCGCCATAGAAGCTGTATCGGCGGCTTTAGCTGATACTTGCAGTATATACTTATTTATTTTCCTCGACTTCTCCTGGGCATTTAAGAAGAAATATTCGGATGATAAATCAAATAAATATTTTCTCGAAATGCTATCGTTGTGAGTCGGTATGCAACACTCGACAAGAGAATCCAGAAAGGCGATCTTCACGTCGGGCTTCAGTTCCGAATACTCGGCCTCTGAAAAAACCGACGGAGCAATTTGCTTATATTTCTTTTGACATGAGGCAAAAAAAATCAAAAGAAATATAAACAGTAGTAGGTTAAACTGTTTCAATCTGGGATTTTTGGCAAAACTACGCAAAAAAAAAGACTATAGCGAGTATAGTCTTTTATTATTGTCGGTACAGATACTAACCGCGGGGACGAACAATAATGGGCTCGTTTTCGTTAGGCAGCGTATCGCCCACTTTACTTTGAAATTCTGTGGTCAACTCAACATCTGATTGCAGGTTTTGTTGTGGCATCTCGTTTTCATCAGCTGTACAAGAGCTCAACAATATTCCGAACACAGCGAGCATAATAAATTTTGGAAGGGTAAATTTGGTTTTCATAAGAAGTGATTTATCTATTGTTATTATTATTAAACTGGCGCCGGAAAATTCCGGCAATAATTATCCGAAAAAAAGAAGGGAGTCTTCCTTTCAGCATGTTTAATGTCTATCCCTTCATTAAACACGGTGGCATTACAATGTTGGCTTGTATGGGACAAAAGTAACTATAGTTCGATGCTGCTGTGTTAAAAACGGCCCTGCTTTAGTAACTCGCACTGTAGCAGTAGTAACAGGTCGTATAATGCAGGTAAAGCGACCTTTTTTATGAGATCGCAGAAATGATAGCATCAATATTACCTTTATATGTTCGTGAGAACGGCAGTACGATCTTATTGTTTGACAAATAACAGTCGCTACGGCCAAGGTTTATCCGGCTAACAAAATCACTATTTATAACATAACTGTGATGAATCCGGAAGAAATTCTGCGGCAAGATGTTTTCATAGTATTTTAAAGTTTTGAACGCCGTTATTATTTTACCACTCTCGAGATAGAAATCGGTCGTATTGTTATCGGCTTTAAGATAGACAACGTGATCGGCATTTATGAAATGATAATCACCCTGCGACTTGATGCTGATTTTTTTTCCGATTTGCGCAGGCTGATTCTTCTGATACCTCAGCAGGCACTTGCGCAGGGGATTTATATCGACGGGCTTCAATAAATAACCAGATACACCGCGTTGAAAAGCTTCGTATGCTAAATCCGAAGTTTCGCTTAGCGCGACAATCATAGGAGTTTCAGCAAGATATTCGCTAATTTCACTTACCAGCCCAAAAGGATTGGGATCTTTTTGGTCGACCGACAGAAAGACAAGATTGGGTTTCAATTCCAGAATTTTATTCAGCCCTTCGTCTGTAGTTGCACAAACTCCTGCAAAAGTTAAAGTGTCGAAAAAATCGAGTTTCTGTTTCAAATCCGCCGCATGCGGACTACCATCAATGATTAGATACGAAAACTGCAAGTTTTTTTTTGCAAGTTAAAACCATGCCTGCTGACTATTTTACGGTAAAACCGTAATTTTTTAATTAAGTTTGAAAATCGAATATCTATGATAACTGAAACACCAAATACACCCGCAAACCTATTGATTGTCGACGATCACCCAATGACAGTAGACGGTTACGTAAGTTTGATATCATCATTAGAAGAACACTGCCAGCCAAGGTTTCATCTTGCTTATAATAGTCGGCAGGCATACAATGCACTACTCAAATTCACCGCAGACAACATTGCACCCGATGTCGCTTTTCTGGATGTTAACCTTCCTCCATATGAGGAACAGGAAATCCACAGCGGCATCGATCTCGCGCTGCTGATCAGGTTTCATTTTCCGGCATGCAAGATTATAATCATCACGATGCATTGTGAACCACTGTGGGTCAACCAGATACTAAAGACTGTTAATCCCGAAGGGCTTATCTCAAAATCAGAAATAAATTACCGGACCTTTCCAGATGCATACCGTAAGATTTTAACCGGCGATCGTCAGTATAGCTCGTCCATAACCAAGGCGCGACAGTTGTTTATTTCGAAGAATATTGCCTGGGACGAGTATGACAGCAAAATTCTGCAATTATTGGCCGAGGGAAAAAAAACAGTTAATTTGCCCGAATATATAGGCTTATCTCTAAGCACGATTGAGAAGCGTAAAGCCCGCATCAAGAAGCAACTCGTTCTTGACGGTCAGTCGGATCAGGAGCTACTGGAGGTGGCGAAGAACTTCGGCTTATTATAAAATGTATCGATGTCGTTTTTGTACTTTTGCGGACAAATAAATTATCATGCCTCGCAAAATCGAGAACGACCTGCCCAAGGCAAAAATTACTGCCACCTCATTAAGTAAAGCACTGCTGATTTTTCGCTACGCCGGCACCCATAAATGGAAATTTTTCGTCGGGCTGATCTTCCTGCTATTAACAGGTGCCTCGGCACTCGCCTTCCCAAAATTGATGGGAATGCTCATCGATTGCGTCCGGGAGCGCGACTCGGCTCAGGCCAATAACATTGCGCTGATACTGCTGGGGATATTATTCCTGCAATCGATTTTCTCATTCTTCAGATTGTCGCTGTTCGTGAATTTTACCGAAAATACATTGGGCAACATTCGCCTTGCCTTATACACAAATTTGATCAAGCTGCCGATGACGTTTTTCTCGCAGAAGCGGGTTGGTGAACTTAACAGCCGTATCAGCTCCGATATTACACAAATTCAGGACACGCTCACAACCACCATAGCTGAATTCCTCCGGCAATTTATCTTAATCATCGGTGGAATCGCACTGCTGGCGGTCATAAGCATCAAGTTAACGCTTATCATGTTGTCGGTAGTTCCGTTAGTTGCCGTAGCCGCGGTGATATTCGGACGCTTTATTCGAAAGTATTCGAAAAAGGTGCAGGACACAGTTGCTGAGAGCCATGTTATCGTCGAGGAAACACTTCAGGGCATTTCAAACGTCAAGGCTTTCGCGAACGAATGGTACGAAATAGCACGGTACCGTATTAAAATAGCTGAAATAGTTAAGATTGCGATAACAGGTGGCCTTTACCGGGGATACTTTGCGTCGTTCATAATATTCTGCTTGTTTGGTGCCATTGTCGCCGTGGTTTGGTTTGGCGTGACGCTTAGCATCAGTGGTGAAATGAGCGTGGGCCAACTGATTTCGTTCGTGCTGTATTCAACATTCGTCGGCGCTTCGTTTGGTGGTGTGGCCGAACTTTATGCACAAATTCAAAAAGCTATTGGCGCCACAGAACGTGTCTTTGAATTAATGGATGAACAACCCGAACCGATCCGTGAATTATCGACAGAAAAATCCATAAAAATTCGGGGCGACGTAAGTTTTAAAAATGTCTCGTTTAGTTACCCGACGCGTCGCGAAATTGTGGTTTTGCACGATATCAGTTTTACGGCCGGATATGGCCAGAAGATCGCATTGGTTGGGCCCAGCGGTGTTGGAAAATCAACCATTGCTTCACTATTATTGCGATTTTATAATATAAATGGCGGGAAGATCGAAATCGATGGAAAGAATATCTATGAGTACGACCTTGCGCAGCTTCGCGACAATATGAGTATCGTGCCTCAGGACGTCATTCTGTTCGGAGGCACTATCCGCGAGAACATCTCATACGGCAAACCTGATGCATCCGATACAGAAATTTTTGCGGCCGCGCAGCAAGCGAACGCACTTCAGTTTATCAATGGGTTTCCTGAGAAGTTCGACACATTGGTGGGTGAACGGGGCATTAAACTTTCGGGCGGTCAGCGCCAACGGATCGCAATAGCGCGGGCGTTGCTGAAAAATCCGGCAATATTGATTCTGGATGAAGCAACATCGTCTCTCGACAGCGAAAGCGAAAAACTGGTTCAGGAAGCGTTAGAAATTTTGATGCAGGGACGAACCAGTATCATTATCGCGCATCGGCTTTCGACCATCAGGAACGCCGACAAGATCCTGGTGATAGAACGCGGGACTATTATCGAGCAGGGCACGCATCAACAGCTGATCGGGATCGAGAATGGCCTGTATAAAAATCTTAGTTCGCTGCAGTTTACCGACTATTGATCGGCGACAAGTGCAGAAAGCATCTTTAAATATATCTATTTCAGCTTACGACGCTTCCTTTCCGTTTTTAGCAGTGTCAGTTCACGGCTTGTCTGGCCTGCAACTGACGTGTTTTCTTCCGCGCGTCTTATCAGATATGGCATAACATCACGTACCGGCCCAAAAGGAAGGTACTTGGCAACATTGTAGCCATGTTGTGCCAGGTTAAAACTGATATTGTCGCTCATCCCGTAAAGTTGACCGAACCAGATGCGCTCATCGGATTTTGAGATACCTTTTTGCTGCATGATCTCCATCAGCTTATAGGAACTTTCTTCATTATGAGTTCCCGCAAATATTGCCATTCGCTCCAGATGCTCCGCCATATACGCGACAGCGGTGTCAAAATTTTGATCGGTTGCCGCTTTTGTAGGACAAATTGGCGACGGATAACCCTTCTCATCTGCTCTTTTTATTTCTTTTTCCATATAGGCGCCGCGCACGAGTTTCATTCCGAGGAAAAAATCTTCGCGCTTCGCCTGCTCGTGTAATTTCTTAAGATAATCCATTCGGTCATGGCGGTACATTTGGAGCGTGTTAAACACCACCGCCCTTTCCTTATTATACTTGCGCATCATCTCGGTGACCAGATCATCGGCGGCATCCTGCATCCAGCTTTCTTCGCCATCGATCAGAAGTGCTACTCCGCTGTCGCTCGCTGCTTTGCAAACAGTATCAAAGCGCGCGACCACTTTCTCCCACTCTTTTGCTTCGGCTTCTGTAAAACCAATCCCGGCGCCGAGCTTTTCATAAAGTTCAAATCTCCCTAAACCTGTTGGCTTGAAAACGGCGAACGGAATTGATTCTTTCTCTTTCGCGAACTCAATCGTTTTCAAAGTCATTTGCAACGCGGCATCAAACTGCTCTTCGGCTTCCTTTCCTTCCACCGAGTAGTCAAGCACGGAGGAGACGCCCTTCGTATACATTTTATCGACTACCGGCAGGCAATCCTGCTCGTTGACACCTCCGCAAAAATGATCAAATACTGTCGCCCTGATTAACCCTTCCACCGGCAGATGCGCCTTTATTGCAAAGTTGGTCACTGCGGTACCAATGCGCACCAACGGCTGGTTTGCAATAAGTTTAAACAGGAAATAAGCGCGCTCCAGTTCGGTGTCGCTTTTAAGTGAAAATGCTACTTCGGTGTCGTCGAATATTTTATCCATGGGGGGTCATTAATTATGCAAATATATGCACAGGCAGGTGAATTCTTTATTAAAAAAGCAGTTATTTTGTACCGATAAAACACCCAAACATGCAGTCAGTCGACGCCACTTCTTATCAGATTCACTTCAATGATTACGCATATATTTCACTGAATAAACTCTTGTCCGACAACAGGTATTCCGCACTCTTTGTGATCGCAGACAGCAACACGAACGAACTGTGTATGCCATATTTCCTCGAGCGCCTGGAAACAGAATACAGAATCGAAATTATTGAAGTCGACGCGGGCGAAAGTTCGAAAAATATTGAAACTTGTGTACAGATCTGGCACGCGCTTACCGAACTAGGAGCCGATCGCAAAAGCCTGATCATTAACCTTGGTGGCGGCATGGTGACTGATCTTGGCGGATTTATTGCATCTACTTTCAAAAGAGGAATCGATTTTGTTCATGTGCCCACCTCGCTGCTGGCAATGGTAGACGCATCGGTAGGTGGAAAAAACGGTATTGATCTGGGGAATCTCAAAAACCAGATAGGCGTAATTAACACGCCCGGAATGGTAGTAATGGATACGACGTTCCTGGAAACACTTCCGCAAAACCAGATGCGATCGGGGCTTGCTGAAATGCTGAAACACGGACTGATCTATGACCATTCTTACTGGAAGCAGTTCTTGAACATGGCTGTTGTTGATTATGCCGATTTCGACGAGTTAATACATCGTTCGGTGCAGATAAAAAACGAAATTGTTGCACAGGATCCCACCGAGCAAAGTCTGCGAAAAGCATTGAACTTTGGGCACACGTTAGGACATGCAATCGAAAGCTACTACTTGGAGAACTCAAACCATAAGGCATTGCTACACGGTGAAGCGGTCGCCATTGGAATGGTACTCGAATCACATATTTCCATGCAGAAGAAATTGCTGTCGCCAGAGGAATATTTTCAGATCAAAAATGTCTTGAACGGCATCTATGGCGTCGAAGAAATTGCTGCGGCTGACGTTGATCCGATCGTCGAGTTGCTTATTCACGATAAGAAAAATGAATACGGAAAGATTCAATTTGTCCTGCTGGAGAGAATTGGCGAGGTTAAAACTAAGGAAACTGTTGATTCTGAAATGATTACATCTGCATTTGAAGACTATAAATCTTAGTATATTTTTAATAGAAAGCCTGGCGTATCGTTTATTTTATTTTTTACATTTGCGCCAATGAATCACAACCAATATACCGCCCCTACTGATTTTGTAACCAGAAACAGAAATCCGTTCGCTCCTATCCTGAGCGTGTTTTCGGCGATGAAAGCTATGCTTGATTCTGACCTTTTCTTAAGGTTCGCGAACCTACACAATGAGAAACTGCCTATCGTTTACGCTAATATCAGGGTTTGAAAAGCCGATACTTATTTTAATTATCGTAACTTTTTAATTTTTCAAACCAAAGCTAAATGAATACAAAATATTTCGATCTGATCA
>CAZLWZ010000052.1:0-8498 GCA_964563275.1 uncultured Flavobacterium sp. | reverse complement strand
CACTTTCTTTGTCTGGTCCTGACCGATTACATATTGATCCAGAAAGGCCCGGATTTCTTTTGGTTTTTTCAGTACCAGATCGGCCGCCAGTTTAGAGTTGCCGCTGGTCTTTAATTCCTCGAGTACGATACCGTGCGCCTGTTCGATACATTTATCACATATATGTGCATTGATGCCGGCGATCAGCAAATTAGTTTCGGGCTTTTTTCTCCCGCAGAAAGAGCAATCAAGCACTTCTTTAGCCATTTGTTATTTTTTTAGTTCACTTCGTCTCAGCACTTCGTCGATCATGCCGTACTCCTTTGCCTCGTCGGACACCATCCAATAGTCGCGTTCACTGTCTTTGTGAACTCTCTCGTATGGCTGCCCCGAATGCTTTGCAATTATTTTGTAAAGTTCTTCCTTCAGCTTGAGCATCTCGCGCAGGTTGATTTCCATATCGGTGGCTACACCCTGTGCGCCTCCTGAAGGCTGATGAATCATCACACGTGAATGTGGTAACGCCGACCTCTTACCTGCGGCACCAGCACATAAAAGCACTGCACCCATCGATGCTGCCATACCTGTACAAATCGTTGCCACGTCGGGCTTAATATATTGCATCGTGTCGTAAATACCCAGTCCTGCGTACACGCTTCCTCCGGGTGAATTTATGTAAATCTGAATGTCTTTTGAAGCGTCGGCACTTTCCAGAAACAGAAGTTGCGCCTGGACAATGTTCGCTATTTGATCATCGATTCCGGTACCCAGAAAGATAATCCTGTCCATCATCAACCTGGAGAATACGTCGAGCTGCGATACATTTAGCTGCCGTTCCTCAATTATATATGGCGTCATGCCGGTAGGCGTCATAGTCGCTACGATTTTGTCGTAGTACATCGAGTTAACGCCATGATGTTTTGTGGCAAATTTTTTAAATTCCTTACCGTAGTTCATAGTTTTCTAAAGTTTAAGCTTATTTGTTGCAGGAATGCTGCGACTCCCGATGCCTAAAGGTAATCATTTTTTTATAATCACTCTCCGTACGATTCCTTGATGAATTCAGCGTACGTCACTTCCTTCTCTACAGCCTGAACCTTTTCTTTGTACAGATTCAGCATCTTTTCGCTCATTACCTGATCGGATAGTTTTTTGACTTCTTCCTGATTTGAAAGAACGCGTGCCACGATCCCCTGTACATCCTCCTCTGTTGGATTCATCTGGCCGAACTGAGCCATTTGTTTACGTATAACCTCTCCTGTATATGATTTCAGATCCTCGAAAGTGATCTGCAAACCGTTTGAGCTAACAATTTTTCCCTCGATCAGCTGGTAACGCAGTCCTTTTTCCGAACGTGCATATTCAGCCTCTGCCTCTTCTGGCGATAACTTCGTTTCGCCGGCAGTCTGAATCCATTTTTTCAAAAACTCAGCGGGAAGATCAAATTGTGTATTCGCAAGGAGCGCCTCGGTAACATCGTTTAGGAATTTTTGATCGGCCTGAGAAGCAAATTGTTTTTCTGCATCTTCCTTAATTTTTTCCTTTACCTGCTCTACCGATGTCACGTTCCCTTCGCCGAAAAGCTTATCGTAGAGTTCCTGATTGAGCTCGGCAGGTTCAGTGCTGGTTATTTCTTCAATTATAAAATCTACGTCGATGTTAAGTCCATGTACATTATCATGGTCAACCTTTAGATAATCCATTAATTTGTGATCGTCGTCAAACAATCCTTTTGTATTGACAGTCACTGTATCTCCAGCTTTTTTGCCAATAAATTTGGCAGAAGCGTCTTTATTCGCAAATATGTCGGTTGTAACTTTAGCCGGCGCATTAATTCCTTTTTCTTCATTCGTAAAAGTTCCCGAAATGTCATCACCTTCTTCTACGACGTCTTTAGAGACCATTTTGCCATACTGCTTGCGGATCCTGTCGACCTGCTGAGTAAGCATCTGGTCATCCGCTACGATTTTGTATCTCGTAATATTGTTAACCTTTGCAAAATCAATATCGAACTCCGGCGATAGTCCAAGTTCAAAGTCGAACGAGAAATCATCGGTATCCCAATTGAAATCGTCCTTTATCACCGGCAACGGGTTGCCCAATAAATCCAGGTTCTCCTGTTGAAGGTATTGATTCAGATTCTCCTGCAGCAACTTGTTTACCTCGTCCAATAGAACTGCTTTACCGTACTGTTTTTTAATCAGGCTCATCGGGACCGTTCCCTTGCGAAATCCGGGTACCGATGCTGTTTTGCGATAATTGGCTAATACTTTTTCTACTTTCGGAGCATAATCCTCTTTAGAAATTTCGACTGTAACAACAGCATTTAGGTTGTCGGAATTATTTCGGGTAATATTCATATAAATAGATACTAAAATTGGGTGGCAAAATTAAAACAAATTAAGAACCCCCACAATTTAATTAGAGTAATTTAAGAGCTGGCGAATCTACCGCCTTTTGGATGATACACGAAGTGAAAAAACGAGAGATTGAAATAATGAAAGGAAGATGCTAAATAAAAGCGCGGTCCAGAACGAACTAACATCAAAACCGCCCACGATTATATCGCATAGCAAGATTACCAGCGCGTTAATGACCAGCAGAAATAATCCTAATGTTAAGATTGTTACCGGAAGAGTAAACAGCACCAATACCGGCTTAACAAAGACATTCAGTAGCCCCATAACTACAGCAACAAGAACCGATGTGCCGAAGTTTGCAACACTGACGCCAGGCATAAAACGTGAAATTAGCATTACAAGCAAGGCAGTGACCAATATTCGGATAATTAAGTTCATGCTGGTGGATGTTGTTTTGTCCAATGTAAAGAATTGCAGAGAAATAGCAAACGAACGAATTGTTATATAAATGTTAATTCAATTCAAAGCACCAATGGTTACTTGTGCTTTTGCAGCAAGCATACTGCCCAATTTTCGACTATGGAGGTAGTCGCCGTCCCAAACCCTACTAGCGGAATTTTACAAATCAGCGGGGAGGCGAACATCAATGGTGTTGCGGTTTATGATTTACTAGGAAAGCAGGTTGTTAACGCATCTTACACCGCTGGCGACATAGAAGTCGACCTATCGCATCTCCAGGCCGGCGCCTATATTTTTAAAAGCCATTAGCAACAATGGCGCCGTCAAGACAATAAAGGTTTTTAAAAATTAAATCTGGAAAAAGCCCTTTCTGACGAAAGGGTTTTTTATTCAAGAAACCGCATCGTCTCTTTATAAAAATCATCGGGATTTTCGGCGTGCAACCAATGCCCCGCTTTCTCGATTACGGCAAACTTTGCATTGGGAAATACTTTTTTTATCTCTTCATAATGTTTTTCCCTAATATAGCTGGAATTCGCACCTTTGACAAATAATACAGGACCCTGATACCGCGCTTCTTCGGGGACGGCTTTTCCAACATTTTCGATTTGTTCATTAAAAACAGGTAAATTAAACCGGAAATCCAGTTGTTTTGGCGTTTTTCGGTAAAGGCTTTTCATCAGGAACTGACGTGTACCCATTTCGGGCACGTGCGGTTTCATCACCTCGTCGATTTCCTCCCGCGACGGCTGCGAAGAGAAATCGACAGCGTTCAGAGCTTCAAGAATATCCTGATGATGCGGACGGTAATATTTTGTGCCGATGTCGGCAATAATAAGCTTATCAATTTTGTCCGGATGCGCAATCGCAAAAAACATCGCAACCTTTCCGCCCATTGAATGGCCCAAAAGACTGATTTTATTCAGATTGTGGTGTTCGCAATAATCAGCGATATCCTGCGCCATGGCTTCATAGGTAAATTCATCAGAATGAAAGCTGCGTCCATGGTTGCGCAAATCCAGCATATGCACTTCATATCCGCTTTCTGCGTAGCGTGAACCAAGGGTTTTCCAGTTGTCGGACATACCCAGGAAACCGTGTAATATCAAGAATGGCTTTCCCTGCCCTTCTATTTTTGAATATAATATCATATCATCTATTTAAGTAGTAGCTGCGCGAGGGATGGCAACGGAAATCCTTTTTGCAAAAAAGATTGGAGTGTACAGCCCGGCCCGAGGCATGAATTACGTGAATTTACGAAAAATATTCCGCCGAGCGGACGCGCCCAAAACTATTTTAATTTATGCAGATACATGTTGACGACGTTTTCAAGACCGAGGTAAATCGATTCGCAAATCAGCGCGTGCCCGATCGATACCTCAAGCAGTCCCGGAATATTTTGTTTAAAATACTGAATGTTGTCGAGGCTAAGGTCATGCCCGGCGTTGATCCCGATGCCGAGTTCGTTTGCTCGTTCGGCGGCCAGGCGGTATGCTTCGATCCCTTGTTTATTTCCAAGACTGAACTGATGCGCAAAAGCTTCGGTATATAACTCAATGCGATCGGCACCGACATTAGCGGCACCCTCAACCATTTCAGCCAACGGATCGACAAATACTGACGTGCGGATTCCGTTTCTCTTAAATTCGGCTATCACCTCGCTCAGGAAGCTTTTATGCGAGACCGTATCCCAGCCGGCGTTCGAGGTTATCGCATCGACAGCGTCAGGGACAAGTGTAACCTGGGTAGGCCGTATATCGAGCACGAGATCGATAAATTTCCGCTCGGGATTCCCTTCTATGTTATATTCGGTGTGCACGATGTTTTTCAGCTCATACGCATCGCGGTATCTGATGTGCCGCTCGTCTGGCCGCGGATGAATCGTAATGCCATGTGCGCCAAAACGCTGCACGTCGGTAGCGACCTTTAGCAGATCGGGCACATTGCCGCCGCGGGCATTTCGAAGTGTGGCAATCTTGTTTATGTTGACGCTGAGTTTGGTCATGATTGGGAAATTAGATTACAATTAGCTACAAAAATACAAAGTTAAACAGGCGCGTTAATGCTATTTTTTGATTAATTTGCAACCATAACCTATGGCTTCATGATAGCAATTTCCGAATACATCAACAATGATTACAAGGCTCTGGGCAACAGTGCCAATGTGGAAAGTGTACAGGATTTTTTTGATAAAAATCCCTTTTCGCACTTCCCTGTAACCGATGGAGGAGTTTTTATCGGAAGTGTCGCCTCGGAAGACGCCGAGACCTTCGAGGCAGGCAAGACTCTGTCGGATTACCGCTACACCCTGGAGATTTTTTACGCCCGGCCCGACAGTCTGTGGCTCGATCTTCTCGAAATTTTTGCGCGGCATAGATCCAACGTCATCCCGGTTCTGGATAAGCAGAACGCGTATGTGGGGTATTTTGAGATTCACGACATTATTAAAGCTTTTAACGACACGCCTTTTTTAAAAGAAGAAGGCGGTATTATAGTGGTCGAAAAGGCAATATCCGAATACTCGATGGGACAGATCGTACAGATTGTCGAAAGTAACAATTCCAAAATTCTGGGATTACTGATTTCACAAACCACCGGCGATCAGGTTCAGGTAACTATTAAGACAGCGCTTGGCGGCTTAAATGAAATCATTCAGACTTTCCGACGATATAATTACAACATCGTCTCGGAACATCAGGAAGACTCGTACATGACCGGCCTTAAAGACCGTTCTGATTATCTTGACAAATACCTGAACATCTAAATCTCCAGCATGAAAGTCGCTATCTACGGCCAGTATTACCAAAACAGCACCGAACCCATTATTCGCGATATATTCGCTTTCTTTAATGCGAATCACGTCGAACTGGTCATTGAAAGCGACTTTTTGCAAATGCTTTACGATAAAGAATTAGTAGCCAAAAAGTACAAGACCTTTAACAGCTATCATGACCTTGACGCATCAATCGACCTGATGATAAGTATTGGCGGAGACGGGACAATACTTCGGGCAGCGACACTTGTGCGTGATTCGGGCATTCCGATTTTAGGAATAAATGCGGGCCGGCTTGGTTTTCTCGCCAAAGTACAGAAAGATAATATTGAGGCTTTTCTTCAGTTGGTCATCGACCGTAATTTCACCCTATCGCACCGGACGTTGCTCAGCTTGCAGTGCGCGCCCGAGAACAGCGACTTCAGCGAGATTAACTTTGCGATGAACGAAATTTCGGTGTCGCGTAAAGACACTACTTCAATGATCACCATTGAGACGTACCTGAATGACGAATACCTGAATTCATACTGGGCGGACGGGCTTATTATCGCCACACCGACAGGATCGACAGGATATTCAATGAGTTGCGGCGGACCAATTTTAATGCCTGATGCGGAATGCCTCATCATCACACCGATTGCACCGCATAATCTGAACGCGCGGCCGTTGGTGATTCCCGATACTACCGAGATTCGGTTACGGGTGTCGGGGCGTGAGGACAGATATCTCGTATCGCTCGATTCGCGAATCTCATCGGTACAAAATGAATCAGTGCTGTCGATAAAAAAGACGCCTTTCCAGATCAATATGGTCGAGATTCCAAATGAAACTTTCCTGAAAACCTTACGCAGTAAATTACACTGGGGCGACGACAAACGAAACTAAGTTTTTGCGCCCGCTATACTATACTACAGCAAATCGTCGTTTCGTATAAAATGCACGTGCAACCTGCCCGCGTTTTACTAACTTGTAACGATATAATTTCAAGAGAAATACCACTTTCATACCTGATTGGTAGTCTTAATTATTATATTTGCACGCTATTTTGAAAACAATGAACAGGATATTTGTCTTATTCTTTTGCTTTTTTGGCCTTAATATGATGAATGCACAAATACATGAAATTGGCGTCTTTCTTGGTGGCAGCAACTACATTGGTGAAATTGGTCCCATGACACACATCGCTCCTAATGATGCCGCAGTGGGTTTGTTGTATAAATGGAACCGTAGTCCGCGCCACTCCTGGCGTTTTTCGGCAACACAGGCGAAGATTTCGTCCAATGATGCCGATGCAAAATCGAGCGCGAGAAACCAGCGTGGGTATGCATTTGAAAACACCATTACTGAAGCTTCAGCGGGATTGGAATTTAATTTTTTTGATTTTAATCTGCACCAACTCCACACGAAATTCACACCATATGTTTATACAGGGCTGAGTTATTTCGCTTATAACGAATTGTATGTGATCAACAACGAGACGCGGGAGGATTATCGCGAAGGCGCGCTTGCTATTCCGATGATTGTAGGTATAAAATCGAATGTTGCGACGAATATCGTATTGGGGTTTGAGGTCGGCGCCCGATACACTTTTACCGACAATCTCGACGGGAGCAATCCCAAAAATGAGAACCTTACACCTCTTCAGTTCGGGAATATTAACAGTAATGACTGGTTCGTCTTCACCGGTCTTACACTAACCTACACCTTTGGTGAAAGGCCCTGCTATTGTGCCGAATAAGAGAATGGATCTACACGCAGTCAACACAGACAACCTTCCTCAGCATGTCGCCATTATTATGGACGGCAACGGGCGATGGGCCAAGCAAAAAGGAATGATGCGTGCCCTAGGGCATGAGAGCGGCAGCAAATCAGTCCGCCTCACGGTAGAAGCCTGCGCCAAAATAGGAATCAAACATCTCACATTATATGCATTTTCGACCGAGAACTGGAACCGTCCTAAGCTCGAGGTCGACACTTTGATGAAGTTATTGATCAAATCGCTCAAAAGCGAACTGAAAACTTTGCAGAAAAACAACATCCGCCTGAATACGATTGGCAACACTGACATGCTGCCAAAATCGGCTCAAAAAGAACTCAAACAAGCCATCGACGCGACAAAAGACAACGACAGAATGGTGCTGACACTGGCGCTGAGTTACGGCTCCCGCGAGGAAATTATGACTGCTTTTAACGCGATATTGACTAAAGTTAAAAATAATATAATTTCAATTAGCGCTGTTGACGAATCAATTATTAATCAGCATCTTTACACGCAAAATTTACCAGATGTAGATTTGCTGATAAGGACAAGCGGAGAGCACCGTATCAGTAACTTCCTGCTTTGGCAGATTGCATATGCCGAGCTCTATTTTACCGACGTTTTGTGGCCCGACTTTAAAGAGGAAGATTTGATTCAGGCACTTGTCAGTTATCAGAAAAGAGAACGCAGATTTGGAAAAACCAGTGAACAAATTAAATAAACTTTTAGTGTTACAAGCAAACTTAAGAATCGCTCTTACCCTATTGATATTCGGCAGCATTTTCCAATCTTCAGCTCAGGAAAGACTTCCTTTTAACCAGGAGACAACCTACATTCTTGCCGATGTGGAGGTAACCGGCAAAATCAGTTTCAATGAACAAACCGTTGTTACCTTCACCGGACTCCAGATCGGACAACCTATTACCGTACCGGGAGAGCAAATTACAACCGCTGTTAAGAAACTAGGTAAGCTTGGACTCTTCAGCGACATCGATTTTTACATCAACCGAATTAAAGGCGATAGTATTTTTCTGGAACTAAACATTGTTGAGCTTCCGAAGTTGAATGAAGTTAAATTCACCGGCATCAAAAAGAACAAAACCGAATCTCTTATTAAGGACAATGGCCTGACAAAAGGAAAAGTCGTTAATGAGAACTTGATTACTAC
>CAZLWZ010000051.1:0-8591 GCA_964563275.1 uncultured Flavobacterium sp. | reverse complement strand
AATTTTTTTGCTGAGTTTTGAAATTCAGCCACCATTCTGGCAATAATATCATCATTAAGTTTCCGGGATCGAAATTGGTTACAAGTCGTTGCTGTTTCGGTCAATGTTTTCAAAAACTCCTGCGCCCATTTATCAACACTATAGCGTTTCAACCGCTTCTGAAGTGTGGCGATGCGTTGCCCCTGCTCTGCCGTTGACATCAAAAAAGCTTGATGAATCGTGTCGGCGATTTGGTCGAAATTATTTGGGTTAATCAGCAGAGCCTCATCCATTTCCTTGGCCGCACCTGCCATTTCACTTAAAATTAATACTCCATCTTTGCTGACCCGTGTGGCGATGTATTCCTTGGCGACAAGGTTCATCCCGTCACGAAGCGGCGTTATCAGTGCAATATGGCACGAGGCGTATAAATCGATCAGGTCGTCGAAAGGCATCGCGCGATAAAAGTACCAAATTGGCGTCCAGCTGATGGTCGCAAATTTTCCATTGATGCGCCCCACCAGTTCATCTGTTTCCCGTTTCAGTTTCTGATATTGCGGCACATTCGAACGCGAAGGCACAGCAAGCATTACCAGCCGCACCTTCTCGCGGTACTCGGGATACTTATCAAGAAAATATTCAAATGCGCGGATGCGGTTCGGGATTCCTTTGGTGTAATCCATTCGGTCGATCGACAGAATCAGGCGGTTTTCGTCATCCGCGAGCACGTTCTCGTCGAGTTTCCGCATGATTTCGGACTTCTCATCCTGTGTGCGGCATTGATGTTCCAGAGCGGCGTTATGAAATTTGTCGTAGTCGATACCCATTGGAAAGGAATCGACTTTTATTTTGCTGCCGTTGTGGATAATATTATTGAAGTTAACCTCGAACCCAAAAATTCGTTTAACCGAGCTCAGGAAATGGCGCACATAATCATACGTATGAAAACCTATCAGATCAGCGCCGAGCATACCAAGCAGAAGTTCCTCCCGCCACGGAAATGTCCTGAAGATTTCGTAGGACGGGAAAGGTATATGAAGAAAAAAACCGATAGAGATATCCGGGTTCACCTGTTTAACCATTGCCGGCACCAGCAGAAGCTGATAATCATGCACCCAGATAATATCGTCTTTTCGGGCATGTGAAAGTATCACATCGGCAAATTTTTGGTTTACCGCCCTGTACGCTTCCCACTGCTCCAGTTCAAACTCGGCATATTCAAGAAAATAGTGGAATAATGGCCACAACGCCTTATTGCTAAAGCCGAAGTAAAAATCTTCGACATCACTCTCGGTTAGGGTAACAGTCACACAACGCTGCTTCTGAATCTCTTTGTAGGCCGATTCTCTCTGTTCTGGCGAAAGATCCTCTTCAGCAACACCCGACCAGCCGATCCAGATACTATTTCCCTGCTCATGTATTGATTTGAGACCTGTTGCCAACCCACCGACACTTGGTTTGACGACCACTTCATTATCATCTACCTGTAATTCGAGCGGAAGTCTGTTGGAAACTATAATTGTCTTATTCATATCAGTGGTTTGGATTGTAACGTGCTTTTCGTAAATTAGGGTAATTAAAGCCTTAAAATACTAAATAAAATCTTTATGGACAACCTCGATTATGGAATCATTGGTAACTGCCGAAGCGCTGCACTCATTTCAAAAACCGGCTCAATCGATTGGTGCTGCCTTCCCGAATTTGATTCTTCCTCGGTCTTCGCGAAACTTCTGGATGAAAACATCGGCGGAAGTTTTGAAATCCTTACGGACGACACCTATAAAATTACGCAAAGTTATCTAGACAACACCAGCATACTTGTCACCAGTTTCAGTAATGGCACCGACTCATTTGAGGTACGCGACTTCATGCCGCGCTATTATAAAGAGTCAGGTGAATTTCATACTCCTCCCGAAATTATACGCTTTTTTAAACATCGTTCTGGCACACCTGAATTTCGGGTCAGGTACGATCCGAAACTCGAGTATGCTTTGGGCGAGACGATAAGCTATGTAAAAAAAGAGTTCATCATCAGCCTGACAAAAAACGCAAAGTTCGACAGTATTTTTCTGTACAGTAATTTTTCGCTTGATAAAATCGCCGACAGCTCCCCTATATCGCTTACGTCCGATGGGTATATCATAATGGGCTACAACGAAAAAATATTCCGGCCGTCGCTGCAAAAGATCGTTTTGGAATACGAACTGACGAAAGTTTATTGGCTGCAGTGGATGGAAAAGACGCCTGTATACCAAAAGTATCAGAAACAGATAGCCCGCAGTGCCATTACGCTAAAGCTGCTTAGCTACGAGAAAACAGGAGCTGTGCTAGCGGCAGCCACCACCTCGCTTCCCGAAACTATTGGTGAAGTCCGTAACTGGGATTACCGCTTTTGCTGGATACGGGATGCGTCGATGGTTATAACCGTGCTGTCACAGATAGGCCATAAAAAAATGGCAAAAAGCTACCTCCAGTTTATAATAGATATCATTCCCGATAAAGATGAAAAACTGCAGATCATGTACGGCATCAATAAAGAGAAGGTACTCACAGAGCAGTTCCTGGATCATCTGGCCGGATATAAAGGTTCAAAGCCGGTGAGGATTGGCAACGCTGCATATATTCAGCGCCAGAACGATATTTACGGAATTTTGATGGACGTAATTTACCAGCAGTTTATTCACTTCAGCACCGATATTGAAAATGGTGAAGAATTGTGGAACATCACCAAAGGCATTGTATGGGTTGTGGATAAACACTGGCATGAACCCGATAAAGGCATTTGGGAATTCCGAACTGAAGAGCGCCATTTCACATTTTCGAAAGTGCTGTGCTGGGTGGCCGTTGATAAAGCTATTAAAGTGGCCCGCATTTTAGGCAAAGAACAAAAAGCTGAAAGATGGCAGCAATTAGAGCAGGAAATCAAAAGCGACATTCTCAGCAATGCATGGAGTGAAAAGGCTAACGCTTTTACCCAATCGTATGGTTCGGATGACCTGGACACCGCCGTATTGCTGATGGAATCGTATGGATTTATTGACGGCCGGGACGAGCGCTATGTCAATACCGTGAAAGCTATTGAACGGGAATTGAGTAACGACGGTTTGTTGTACCGATATAAAAACCGCGACGACTTCGGATTGCCATCATCATCATTTACTATATGTACATTTTGGTTTATCAATAGCCTGTACCGCATCGGTGAAGGAAAAAAAGCCGAAGCATTGTTTGACCGTTTATTATCGTACAGCAACCACCTAGGCTTGTTTAGCGAAGACATCGACTTTAAGACCAAGCGACTGTTAGGCAATTTTCCTCAGGCCTACTCACACTTGGCACTAATCGAAACCGCTATTAACCTGTCTACAATTACTCATGATGAAAGCGTTCTCGACGCTATGACGCACCGTCCCTTACAGTGAGACGAAAACACCAAATATTGTTGGTACGTCGGGTTAACTCGGGTATGCAGCTTTTAATGCGCTAAGCTTCAGCAGTTACTCAACTCCCAGCATTGTGTATAATTATATTGAAATGCTGTAAAAAATTGGTTGACCGATGAATTATTTTTACATAACTAATTTAAAATCAATAGTTATGAATCATTCAATTAAAATCGGGAGAATATTTTGCGGACTTGCCATCGGTCTATTTTTAGCATGTGATAGTAAATCGGGCGCAACAAGTGTGAATGACGCAGATGCTACGGGTGAGCGGCACTCTACAGGCATTCTGACCGGTACAGATACTGGGACTACGCCGGAAATGGGCACAAATACCGGTGCGACAAACAGCGGATCTACCACAGCCACCACGGGTACAACCACCAATACAACATCTGGAGATCTTAATGCAGGTGAACGTCATTCTACAGGAATTTTAACAGGAACGGACACGGGAACTACTCCTGAAGCTGCTGCTAATAAAGGAACAACTACTAATCAAAATTCCACACCTGCCACAAATAATACCACTGGGGGCACCACCACTAAACCTTAATTAATTAATACTATCATTATGAGATTCATTGAAACAAAAACACACGGCTATATCGACTATTTGTTTGGGATAGTCTTGATATTACTTCCCATTATTATGGACTGGGATTTAAGCAGAGCTGAATCAATAGTTCCAATGGTCATAGGTGCCATGACAATCATTATGGCGCTGATGACTGCGTACGAACTAGGTGCTGCCAAAGCAATTTCGATGAAAACGCACCTTACGATCGATTTATTATCAGGCGTTGTATTAGCTGCGTCACCATGGTTATTCGGTTTCGCGGATGTAGTTTACCTGCCGCATTTGATTGCCGGTATTGCGGAGATAGGCATTAGTTTAATGACTAAGACCGAGCCGGTATCACGTCCGGCAACTGGCAACACCGTGGTATAAAAAACAATTTCGTGCTAAAGAAAAAGCGGCTCGTGCCGCTTTTTTTTATTATTTATTATTAATTAATGTCGGCTGTCTTTGCCGGGGAAATCGGGATGTTCAGGATCAAAAGGCCGCTCGGTGCTGCTACCGTCATTCCTGGCACGGTCGGCTTCGCTGTAGCCGCTGCCCGTTGTTGTGTCGGGACCCAATCCTTCGATTGGACTTTCTTTGTTTTCATCCTGACGTGTTTCTTGCTTTTTATGATTTTTTTGCATAATATGATAATTTGATATTTAAGCTACGGACGAATCCTGCCGGCTATGTACTTCTGAGATTGAAATCAGAGGCGTCTGCCGGTCCTGCTCCGTCTGAATGAGTTCGATCACGTTCTTATACGCTTCGCTGAGCACCACAATATAGTCGCCTTCAGTGGCAATAGAAAGCGCATGTTGAACGGCCTGAAGCTCATCCTCAATAATCTCATAGCTTACCTTTTTGTCGGTAGTTGTAAGTCCGTCTACTAAAAGATTTTTTATTCGCTCGGATGAACTTCCACGCAGATCGTTGTCGAACCTGATAATCACGTGATCGAACATACGCTGGGAAATAACCGCGCATTCTTTAATATCTTCGTCGCGGCGGTCGCCTATCCCTGTAATTATACCGATTTTTCTTTTTGCATCGATATTTCGCACGAAATCCTCTATGGCAAGATATCCGTGCGGGTTATGGGCGTAATCGACCAACACCTCAAACTTCTCAAACTTGAAAGTGTTGAGTCGGCCCGGCGTCTGCTCGAATCCCGGCTCAAATGTTTGCAGCGTTTCGATAATTCTTCCTGTGCAGAATCCGTGAAGGTATCCTGCAAGGGCAACCGACATTGCGTTAGCAATCATAAAATTGCATTTCCCGCCGTACGTAAGCGGTATAGTCTCAACATGTGCGATCCGATGTGAACCTTCTGCATCAATGATGGTGATAAAGCCGTTTTCATAAATTGCGACCGGCTTCTGAAGCGCCATTTGCTTCTTTACGATTTCGTTATTCTCATCCAGACTAAAATACGCGACATTACAATCTAGTTCACCGCCAATCCTGACACACTGAGCATCGTCGGCATTCAAAATTGCCCAGCCATCTTTTCTGACGCTTCTGACCACCACTGCTTTTACGTTGGCGAGATCTTCAAGCGTATTGATATCTTTCAGTCCGAGGTGATCCTCCTTCACATTTGTCAGTATCGCGATATCGCACTCATCAAAACTCAGTCCGGACCGCAATAATCCTCCGCGTGCGGTTTCCAAAACGGCAAAGTCGATTGTTGGATCGGCAAGGACTGTGGCAGCACTGACCGGACCGGTTGTATCACCGGTTTTTAAGAGGTGGTCGCCTATATAGATGCCGTCGGTTGTGGTATAACCAACATTACAACCGTTATTTTTTGCCAACTGAGCCATTAACCTTGTCGTCGTTGTTTTTCCGTTCGTACCGGTAATCGCGACGATAGGGATCCGCGACGGCTTTCCAGGCGGATATAACATTTCAACCACGGCGGCAGCTACATTTCGCGGTTTGCCTTCAGATGGTTCAAGATGCATCCTGAAACCAGGTGCAGCGTTAACTTCAAGCACCACGCCTCCAGTCTCTGCAAGTGGTTCTGCCAGCGTCGGTGCCATTATATCGATTCCGCAGATATCAAGGTTGATAATCTTCGACAGCCTTTCTGCCATAAAAATATTCGAGGGATGAACTTCATCAGTGACGTCGATTGCTGTACCACCGGTACTCAGGTTAGCGGTCGACTTCAGGAAAACGATGTCTCCCTGCTCCGGAATGCTTTCCAGTGTCAGTCCGCGTTGTTCGAGAAGATGTAGGGTATCCTGATCAACTTTAATCTGCGTCAGCACATTTTGATGCCCCTCTCCCCTTTTAATGTCTGAATTAACGATCTCAATCAGTTTCTGCACGTTTGATATTCCGTCTCCCACCACATGTGCCGGTACGCGCTTAGCAGCGGCAATAAATTTGTTGTTGATGACAAGAATTCTGAAATCATATCCTGAAACAAATTTTTCCACCAGCGCATACTTACCGTATTCCAGCGCACGCTGAAGGGCTGCTCGGGCGTCTGTCCACGACGTAATTCGTATCGAGGCTCCTTTACCCTGATTTCCGTTCAATGGTTTTATAACAATTGGATATCCGGTACGCTCAATAATGCTTTTAAGATCTGCGTCATTGGTACACACACCACCTGCCGGTACCGGGATCATTGCCTTATCGAGCAGCTTTTTTGTTAAATCTTTATCGCCGGCGGTATCTACTGCGAGTGCACTTGTTTTGCATCCGATGGTTGCACGGAAATTCATCTGATTTTTTCCATAGCCGAGCTGTATGGTCGAACTGTTGTCGGCACGTGTCCACGGGATGTCGCGACGAGCTGCTTCTTTTACGATACTTGCTGTACTGGGACCAAGACCGTACCTGTTTTTGAGCCGTCGTAATTCCCTGATGTCGGCATCAACATCATAATACTCACCTTTTATAAGTGCTTCTGCTATCCTGAAAGCAGCATCGGCCGCATACAGTCCTGCTTCTTCAACTTGATAGGCGAACACCATGTTATATACGCCTTTTATACCAGTACCCCTGGTACGTCCGTAGCCAGTCGCCATTCCGGCTAGTGTCTGGATCTCAAGAGCTATGTGTTCTATGACATGGCCTAACCACGTACCCCGTTCGATCCTGACGAAAAAGCCTCCGCGTGTTCTTTCGGAGCACTCATGCTCGATGAGCCCCGGCAGCAGCACCTCGATCCGCTCCCTGAAGCCCGGAATTTTGTCGGTAGGGAACTCCTCCATTTCCTCGAGGTCAAGCCGTACCTGAATAAGCTTTTTTCGGTAATTACTCCAGATATTGGGACCCCGGAGCACCTGTTTGCTGATGATTTTCATAAGTGTTGGTTTTGCATTAAGTACTCGCCTAACTAGCAATTAGGCTAATTATCAAATTTCAACTTTACGATACAGATTACTTTACAGGATTCAAAAAATTAGTTGCACTATAAACATTATTTCAATTGTACAAAAGTTCGGGCACAATTTATAAGGTTGTAGCTCTACCGGTGGCTATTTTTACCCTTTTATAAACCACTCAGATATGATAGTAAAAGGAAAACTTGTTATTATTGGCGGAGCCGAGAACAAAGGAGAATCAGCAGCAAATCACGATGAACATTACGATGATTTCCTTAAAAACGGAATCTTAGCTCGTGTCATTAAAGAGTCGCGAGCTGGTAAAAATTCCCGGATTGAAATTGTCACTACTGCATCTGGTGTCCCTGAAGAAATTGGGAATGATTACCTCAAAGCATTTCGAAAACTAGAAGCAGAAAATTGTGGTGTTTTGCATATTAAAACCCGTGAAGAAGCCGCAAAACCAGATGTGATGAAAAAAATTGGGAAATGCGATATACTTTTCTTTACCGGAGGAAATCAAATGCGGCTTACCTCCGTCCTTGGCGGCACACCTTTTTACGATGCGATGCTTGAGAAATTAAAAACGGACTCGAAGTTTATTTATGCAGGAACTTCGGCAGGTGCGGCAGCTGCATCCGAGTCGATGATTGCAAGTGGGAAAGGTGCGGATTCTTTTCAAAAAGGTGAAGTGACGACTACCACCGGATTCGGACTTATTGAAAATGTTGTTTTTGACACGCATTTCATTCAGCGTGGCCGCATCGGAAGGTTGCTTCAGCTGATAGCTACAAATCCAAAGATTTTAGGGATAGGCCTTGAGGACAATGCAGGATTGCTGATAACCAACAACAACACAAAGATGGAGGCCATCGGGCCCGGCCCTACCGTGGTTGTCAACGGCCGAACCATTATCAATTCCAACTTACTCGAGATTAGGGACGGAGCGCCTATATCGATAGAGAATCTTACTTTCCATGTTATGAGTAAGACCGACGTTTATGATTTAAAGGAGCACAAATTGACTATCATGACTTCGGAGGAATTCCTGAAATAATACATTGCTATGGCGCGAAAAGAACAGATACAGGCACATGGTCCGATATCTTGCGTGCTGCTTTCATTGAGGAAAAATCTTTGTAAAATCTAGTGATGCCGCCGCCGAAGACAGTTACTGATGCCGGTAACCATATATTATCGTACTCAGATGCAAGGCACTCACTGCCACGACACGCCATTTTCAAGGTGGTTTTTTGGTTT
>CAZLWZ010000050.1:0-8609 GCA_964563275.1 uncultured Flavobacterium sp. | reverse complement strand
CGCCGATAAATCCGGCCAATGCCAAGGCAAACAGGCCTGTTTTTAAAAAGTTATTTTTCATATTGTGCAATTTAATTATTATCTGAATAAACAGTTACGTTATCTACCTGGAATCCGGCGGTAAGCGTTGAGCCATTTCCTACTCCCTTGAAGGCGACATGGAACGGTCCTTCGATCGAAGACAGGTCGATAGGGCCCGAACTCACGAACTCATACCATTCGGTGTCCTGTGTCACCATAGTGGCTCCGCTAACCGGGGTCCATGTAGCGGCTGTTACGTCTCCTGCAAAATCAGAGGAGATGAACACTTCAAATGTATTCGCAGCATTGCTCCAGTGGTGCTGCGCGGTCTGGAATATAAGTTTTTTACCGACATTGGTATCCAGGTTAATTTCCGGTGAAATCAACCAACCGATGTTCGATGCGTCGGAAGAACCAAATGTGGTAAATTCAGCATAGCCATTTCCGCTAAAAGTTTTACCGATCCACTTAATGTTGCCCACTTCGCTGACGTTCGTCCAATTCTCGATTTCAAGAACCTGGTTGTTTGCAACATTCTGAAATTTTTCGGAAAAAATTGGCGACTGCAACAGTGGCGTAGCGAAATCGTCGTCACTTACGCAGCTTGTCAGAGCACCTGCGGCAAAACAAGTGATGAGTGCATATTTAAAAATTGAATATCTCATAATTTCTTTTTCTTAGAAGTTAACATAAAGGTTAAGGAAATAGGTGCGCCCGTATCCGTAGAAGTATTTAGGCCCGAATGAACGGTAACCGCCCGCATCCAATCCTGCGTGATCCTGACTAACTTCGGCATAGTTTGCGTTTCGGCCCTGTTCGAATCCGCCTGTTTTGTATTCGATGTCGAACACGTTATTAATGCTGGCGAAGAAACCAAAAGTCTTACCGTCGATTCTCCACGATTTTCCACCTATCAAATTTACTAAAGTAACAGGATCAAATTTTTCCTGTCGCAGATATTTTCTTGATTCTTCTTCAGATAGTCCTTGGTACGACAATCCATAAGGATCAGTTTCGTCCTGAAAGAAGTTGTTCGTCCTCATCAACGCTGAAATATCAAGATAATTGTTATCTAAGTAATTAGCATTTGCACCAATCCACCAGAATTTCGGCGAGCGGTACTCCAAGCCAACAGAGTATGCCTGCTGTGGCATTCCCGGCTGCTTATAATTTTTAAGTGTAGCCGATCCGAAATCAACAACCGATTGCAGGTTGTCAACATTAAGCGACACATTTGGATTGTTGTCGTAGGTGTACTGTCCGTATGCTGCAGCACCGGTAGCTTTGATAGTTGACGTAATTTGGTATTCGATACCAACTTCCACACCCATGTTCTTTTTATCAAGATCTTTAACGATTTCTGCTACAAATAAATTTCCAGGATTCGAGTTTGCCGGGTTTGTTGAATTTACGGCGATGACACTTAAACCTTCTGCAAAGAAGAAACCTATTTCAGTTGCATCCTGGATTTTTGAGTAGTATGCTGTAGCTCGTGCTTTAAGCTTTGGTCCACGGAAAATATAGCTAGCATCTACACTTGAAATTCGTTCGCTCTGTATGTCGCGTGTAATTGAATTGTTTAAACGTGCGTTTGGAAACGTGTTACGCATTGTTGGCGCTTTCGTCATGTAGGCAGCATTTAAGTCCAGGAAGTGACGTCCGGTGATTTTATATGTCAATCCACCTTTAAAGCCGAAGTTTTCGAAAATTGCTTTTTCACCTTTACCTAATGAAGTTGTTGGATAAACACCGTTTTGGTATAATCCTTCACGCTGATATTGTGAACGCGAGAATGATTGTGCAAGATAGAAATCTACTTTATTATAAGTGAATTTGAACTGTGTGAACGCGTCTACTACGTCAGCGTGGAGGTAGTAGTTGTAACCAAATCTATCGCCTTCGACCACTCGTCTGTTAGGGTTCAGAAGGTCAGCCTGTTGTTGGTCTCCGATGAAGAACTGATCAACATCTACAAAATATTCACCACCTAAAAGATCCAGTACATTTTGGAAATTCTGTGAACGAAGTTTTCTGTAAGACACGCCGCTGTTAAGTAGAATGTTATCAGATAATTGCGATGTCAAATTCGAATTTGCAGTAAAAAGTTTGTCATCGGTTCTGTCTTCATATAATATGTAAATGCTTCGGCCTTGCTCGATATTGTTAGCGTTCGCCCGGTACATAGCATCCCAGTCGATTTGACGTTCCGTCAGGAAGTTGGCATTGGCTGCAGCCTCGAAGTTTGGCGTGTGTACAGGAATGCCGTTAATTGATGTATGTAATGTAGTAAAATAACTAGGCAGGTTTCGGTAATACGTAGGATCAGGGTTATCTCCTTTGAAAAAGTCCAGTCGGCTGTTTCCTATCGAACCCATTTGGTATGCGATACTGGTGTTAAGATTTGTCTTATCGTTGATTTTCCAGTAGTGCGTTAAAATAGTGATCGGCTCTTCGACATCTTTGTCGCGTGAATTACGTTTGCGACCATCTTGCCATCCCCAGTAGGAGTTATAACGGATGCCTGCGATATCATTAACTTCCTGAGTGTTCGGAGAATTTTTTCCCCTGCTGTTTTCAGCATAGATCGCTGTAAGGTTCAAAGAGTGATTGTCGTTGAATTTTTTCTCTACACTTGCCATCACCGAATTGGCGCTGTAATCTGTTCCTTCGAAATGACCTTCAACAGCCCATCTTCTGGAAGCGGAGACCATAAATGCCCATCCATCTTTATTCATTCCGGAAGCATGTGTTCCCATCATCCTCCAGTTATAGTTAGTATTTGTGCTTGAGAATGAAATACGAGATCCCGGTCTGTAAACCGATGCCCGTGTATTGATTTCCTGGGTTCCGAGGATACCGCCAAAAGTATAATCAGAAGGAGCAGAGCCCATTGTGAATTCCTGGTTCCGAGTCGCGTCGTTCAGACCGCCCCAGTTGCCCCATTGTGGCCTGCCATCATATATTTTGTTCATCGTGATGCCGTTGATCATCGTGCGCCCGTACTCGTTGTCAAGTCCGCGAATTCTAAAACGCGCTTGTCCAAAGTTAAAGGCAGCAGCCTGATTAAACGCATCACGGGTTGCCTGTAGCAATCCGGCGGTGCTTTCTGAACCACTATTGTCGTCGCCAAGATCACTCTCGGTAATTGTTATCAAGCTCAGCTGCTGTTCACTTGTAATGTCTTCTTCCAGCACTACAACACCGAGGTCGATTATCTGGCCTTCGGTAACGTCAACAGGAAGCAATTGCTCACGGAAACCTGCGCTTCTGATCTGGATTAATTGCGAACCTGTAGGGAGGTTGTCAAATAAAAATCGACCACCTGCGTCTGTCATTACGGTGAAGTTGGTGTTTTGAACCGTTACAATCACATTCGGCATCGGCCGTTGCGATTTCGAATCCACCACCTGTCCTGTTATCCCGGACGGGAGCGTTTGTGCAAAAACAAAAAGTACATGCATGATTAACAGTGTACTAAGAAAAAATTTTTTCATAAATAATTTAAATTAATTTCTCTCGAACCTTTAAAACTTAAAGCGTGCAAATGTACATCATTTAATAATATTATTTACTTTTGGCGCAAAGTTTGTAATCAAACTTGACGATAAATTAATAAACCCCATTTATGAGAATTCAAAATTTTATTGCCCTCTTTGTTGTATTATTCGCATTTGGAACCGTCCATTCGCAGGAAAAAAAATATAAAGTGCATACTATCGCTTTTTATAATGTTGAAAATCTGTTCGACACTATAAAGGGTTCGAATAACGACGAAGAGTACACTCCACAACGAGGGTGGACCTCAAAAAAATACCACCAAAAGCTCAATTTACTCGGACGCGTTATTCCTGAAATCGGCACCAACGACCAACAAAAGGAATCGCCAACCATTATCGGGGTATGTGAAGTTGAAAACCGGCGCGTCCTCGAAGATCTGGTCAAAAATCCTCAACTGGCGCCTAAAGACTATGGTATAATTCATTTTGACTCTCCTGACAGACGAGGTATTGACGTAGGGTTACTATATCAAAAAAAATTGTTTAAGCCCACCAGCTATATAAACATACCTTTATATGTATACGCCAATAACGCGCCGGTGTCAAAAAAGGCTGAAGACGAAGAGAAAACCGACGATGTTATTGTTGTACAAAATAACAGCCGCGTATATACACGCGATCAGTTGCTTGTGACCGGATTACTTGAGGGCGAGGAAATCCACGTGATCGTTAACCACTGGCCGTCACGCTACGGCGGTGAAAAGAGAAGTAGCCCATATCGCGAGGCAGCCGGCCGTCTTAACAGAAAGATAATGGATTCGTTGTTTAAAATTAACCCTGACGCCAAGATTATTACAATGGGCGACTTAAACGACGGAGCCTATAACAAAAGCGTCAAAGAAGGAATCGGCGCCAAACGAAAAAAATCGGAAGTAAAACCCGGAGGTATCTATAATCCTTTCGAGCAAATGGCCAAAGACGGGCACGCAACTTTGTTTTACAGGGACTCAGGAGATATCTTCGACCAGATTATGGTTTCCGAGGCATTAATCCGCCCCGACTACTCATCTCTTACTTATTGGAAAGCCGGGATCTACAACAAGCCATACCTGATCCAAAAATCGGGACAGTACAAAGGTTATCCGCTGCGTAACTGGAATGGTGAGCCTGGTTACAGCGATCACTTCCCGGTATATATCTACTTGATAAAAGAAGTAAAATAAATCACAGGTCGGCTCCAGCCGGCCTTTTTTTGTGCCTGATTTATAACTACTTTTAACAAAACGATTTCAAGATGAAACCATTTAACCTGAACCATTGGATTACCGAAAACCGGCACTTGCTAAGGCCACCGGTTGGCAATAAAAACATATACGTCGATTCGCACGACTACATCGTGATGATTGTCGGCGGGCCAAATGCGCGAAAAGATTACCACTACAACGAAACTGAAGAGCTTTTCTACCAACTTGAAGGCTCGATAAAAGTAATCATACAGCAAGACGGACAAAAGCAGGAACTAACGATGAACGCCGGCGATATGTACCTTCATCCGGCAAAAACGCCACATTCGCCGGTGCGGTCCGAGAACTCTGTCGGATTGGTAGTCGAGCGAAAGCGCGCCGGGAAAGGCTTCACCGACGGACTGTTGTGGTTCTGCGATAACTGCAACCACAAACTTTACGAAGTATATTTCGAGCTAAACGATATTGAGCAGGACTTCCTGCCGCATTTCGAACACTTCTATAATTCCGCAACCCTGCGCACCTGCGACAACTGCGGCACTGTGATGGAAGCCGATCCACGTTTTACCTAATAATTTTTTTTTGAAGCTAATCCTGCTGTACGCTTTGTCTTTTCCGCGCTAAAGAAGCGCGAAAAAGGACGCCGCTGCCATCAGGGCTAAGGCACTACCAGGTGAAAACATGCACTCCTTCTCGATCCGGCATGCTGCTGCTTTTCCCTTTACTGAAATTATGGTACATTTGCGGGCGTATCAATTCAAACAAATATAATGACAACAATAGCAGACAAATTTGGGATGAAAGAAGCCCTGCAACAACTCGGCATCAAAGATATCAACGACGGTACCTCGACCGGCGTCCAAAATTTTGCGTCCGGCGCAATACTGGAATCGTACTCGCCCGTAGATGGCAAGTTAATAGGAAAAGTACGCATGTCAACCCGGGAGGATTATGAAACAGTAATGCAAAAAGCGACCGAAGCATTTAAAAGCTTCCGGATGATGCCGGCACCACAACGTGGCGAAATCGTGCGTCAGTTCGGTGAAAAGCTTCGCGCCAACAAAGAAGCTCTCGGTAAACTGGTTTCGTACGAAATGGGTAAATCCCTGCAGGAAGGTTATGGCGAAGTTCAGGAAATGATCGACATCTGTGATTTTGCAGTCGGTTTGTCGCGACAGCTGCACGGACTCACGATGCATTCGGAGCGTCCTGGTCACCGGATGTATGAGCAGTATCATTCGTTGGGCGTAGTCGGAATCATATCGGCATTCAACTTCCCGGTAGCGGTATGGTCATGGAACACCGCACTAGCCTTGATTGCCGGTGATGTTTGCGTCTGGAAACCGTCCGAGAAAACACCATTGTGCGGAATCGCCTGCCAAAACATCATAGCACAGGTCATCCGTGAAAACAATCTTCCTGAAGGAATTTCATGCCTTATCAACGGCGATTACAAAATTGGCGAATTGATGACAGCCGATAAACGCGTGCCTTTGGTTTCTGCCACCGGATCAACCCGCATGGGGAAGATCGTGGCGCAGGCCGTAGCCGCTCGTCTCGGAAAGTCGCTTTTGGAATTGGGCGGTAATAACGCCATTATAGTAACTCCTGATGCCGATATCAAAATGACTGTAATCGGTGCTGTTTTCGGAGCTGTTGGAACTGCGGGACAGCGCTGTACTTCAACGCGCCGCCTAATAATTCACGAAAGCATATACGATAAAGTAAAAGATGCGATTGTCTCGGCTTATGGCCAGTTGCGCATCGGAAATCCGTTGGATCAAAACAATCATGTTGGTCCGCTGATCGATACGCAGGCCGTTGAGATGTATAATGAAGCTCTTAAGAAAGTCGTCGCCGAAGGCGGAAAACTGCTGGTTGAAGGTGGCGTCCTATCGGGCGAAGGCTATGAAAGCGGATGCTACGTAAAACCTGCAATCGCAGAAGCCGATAATTCTTACGAAATCGTACAGCACGAAACTTTCGCACCGGTATTATACCTTTTGAAGTATTCGGGTGATGTAGATAATGCGATTGAAATCCAGAACGGCGTTGCACAGGGACTTTCATCGGCGATAATGACCAACAATCTGCGTGAAGCGGAGAGATTTCTATCGGTAGCCGGATCCGATTGTGGTATTGCAAACGTGAATATAGGAACATCGGGCGCTGAGATTGGTGGTGCTTTCGGAGGTGAAAAAGATACCGGCGGCGGTCGTGAATCAGGTTCAGATGCCTGGAAAATCTATATGAGAAGGCAAACTAATACGATTAATTATACAACCAGCCTTCCACTGGCACAAGGAATCAAATTTGATTTATAATTTATAACCGCTTTTCGAAGCGGTTTTTTTATGCTTTTTCCCAAAGGCTGTCGGTAAAATAGTTCCTGCTGTCGGTAATGTGGGAAATGGTTGTAAATCCGGACGCCGTGGCAAGGGCTTGGATTTCATCGAAATTAAATTTTTGTGATAGCTCGGTAAAAATTAATTCGTTTTCTTCGAAGGAGAAAGTTCTGTTCAGAACTTGACTGAAAATCGCCTGCTTTTCAAGGCTGTACAAATAGCTGTACACTCCGCCTGAAACCGGGTCGTAATGGCAGTAGAAATTAAACTTGTCAGGAATAATGTTGGCCGATAATTCGTCGTTGATCCGCGTAAGCAGGTTGATGTTGAACGCTTTGGTAATACCATTCGGATCATCGTAGGCAAGTTGTATGACGGCAGGATCTTTCCGCAAATCAAACCCGATCAGTATTTTATCGCCCTTCTTCATGCGTCTGCCGAAAGATTTCAACAGCGCAACAGCATCGTCGCGCTCATAGTTACCTATATTTCCACCGAGGAAGAGCAACAGCGCCGGCCGACTTTCGATTACCGTGTTCTCGACCGAATAGTCGCCTTCTATGAGTTGCATCTGTAACCGTGGCAACTCGGAAGCCACATTTTGTGTAAGTTTAAGTAAGGCTGACCGTGATATGTCGACCGGTTTGTATACAATCTCAGGATTCAGGGTGGAGATGGTTTTTAGAAGCGATATCGTCTTTGAACCGTCGCCGGCACCGAATTCAATTATGTCAAATGCTGTGTCGAAATTCAGCATGGAATAAATTTCGACCGATTTATTTTCTAAAATCTCCCTCTCGCAAAAGGTCGGATAATATACGCGCATCGCCATAATCTGCTGGAACAGCAAACTGCCGCGCGCGTCGTAAAGATATTTGGAAGGAATAAATTTTTTTGGCGCCGATAGTCCGTGTAAAACATCGGAAGCAAAAGCGGAATACCGCGAATTGTCAGTCATATTTATTTTTTTACCAGGCGTATACCGGTGAACTGCCAACGCTCCTCGGCATGAAAGAAATTGCGGTACGATTTTCTGCTATGGCCTTTGGCTGTTGCACATGAGCCGCCGCGAAGGACTATTTGGTTAGCCATAAATTTACCGTTGTATTCCCCGATTGCTCCTTCCGGTTTCTGAAATTTTGGGTATGCTAAATGCGCGCTGTTGGTCCATTCCCATCGTTGCCCCCACTTTAGCTGATCGGCGGCCACTTCCCATTCGAATTCTGTCGGCAGGCGCATTCCTTTCCATTCCGCAAAAGCGAGAGCTTCGTAATAATTTATATGCGTTACTATAGCATTTGGATTCACTTTCTTCAAGCCGGACAACGTAAAATACTGCCAGACGCCGTCGATCTTGCGCCAGTACATCGGTGCACTAATTTGATTTTCGTTAACCCACGCCCATCCTTCGTCAGGCCAAAGATCAAAATTACTGTATCCGCCTGCTGCCATGAATTCGAGGTATTCCTGATTAGTTACCAGTGATTTTGAGATTTCGAAGT